>JAGRBY010000428.1 GCA_020433835.1 Anaerolineae bacterium
TTTGTCCTACGGAATTTTCATTCTCGTTGCTGTTGCGCAGCTTCTGTCGCACTCCCTACTTTTTACTCTCCGGCTTGACCATTTGGGGAAGCACGAATTGGGTTTATAATATCAGGAACAACTAAGGTGAAGGTTGGTTGGATGAATGTGTTTTTTGAACCACTTATCCCACCAATCCCATATTCAACCATGTACCCATCCCAACTCTCCCACAGCATTACGCAAGCCATCGAGCGCTTGCAAACCGAAATGGAGCAGGCCGCGCCGGTAATGGCGGCTCAGGTTATCCCCTGGCAGGTGAAGCTGGCGGGCAAGTTGCAACCGGAGGCCTACTTTATGCATCCACTGGCCTTTCCGGCGCTGCTGCTGCCGTGGTGGACCGAGACAGCGCTAGGCGAACCCTCTGACCCGACCCTGCAAGCCGAGTTGGCTTACTCAACCATCAACGGCTATTACCATATTCGCCTCATCGACAACTTGATGGATGGTCACGCCACGGTTGAGCGAGAGCTGCTGCCCGCGCTCAACTTTTTCCACACTCAGTTTCAGAGTGCCTACCACCCCTATTTCCCCGCCGATCATCCCTTTTGGGCTTTCTTCAACGCTACCTGGTTTCGCTCCGGCGAAGCGGCCATGGAAGATGCCGCTTTGATGGACATCGACGAGGCGACGTTCAAACGGGTTGCGGCGCAAAAAGTGTGTGCCGCCAAAATTCCGGTAGCGGCGGTCTGCTATCGGCACAACCGGGCCGACGCCATCGCGCCGTGGGCCGATTTTATTGATCACCTGGGCGGCTGGCACCAATTCCGCAATGATCTATTCGACTGGCACAAGGATATGGCCCAGCAAACCACCACCTACTTCTTATGCGAGGCCGAACGTCGCCGCCGGGCCGATGAGTCGCTCATCAGTTGGGTAGCCCGTGAAGGTTTTGCCTGGGGCATCGATACCGCGCAAGCGTGGCTGGCGAACCTGAAAACAACGGCCCAGACGTTGAACAGCCCTGACTTGCTCGATTATCTGACCACCCGCGAGTCGATGCTGCTGACCGAGCGGGACAAAATAGCGAGCGGGTTGCAAAGTTTGGCAAAGTTGGCTAAGCTGAAATAAGTTTGGGAGTTTTTTGAGTTCGTAGAGTTTGTGGAGTTGACGCGTTATCGGAGCGACAAAGTTTACTTTGTCCTGAACAAAGCAAGCTTTGTTGCTCCAAAAAAGTAATGTTAGGAGTACGCAATGAGCGAGCAGGCAGCCGTGATCGATTTGTTTGCGTTGGGGCAGAAGCATTTCAACACCTTTCGGGCCGAGTTTGCAGCGTATGGTATCGAAGCCGATCCGGGCATCGAACTGCGGCAGGGGACGGGGGTGTTGTGTTACTACAACCTGGATGATCGGCACATTTACCTGTCGGTGCCCGATTTTAACCAGCCGATGGGCAAGTTTCAAGCGCTGTTTTTGCGCTCGCTGTTGGGCTGCGACAGCAATGAGGCGCTGTTTCGTTTTCTAGATCTCTTTTTACCGCACATTATCGCCCACGAACTGGCCCATCATTACCGGCATCGCTATGGAATGTTCAGCGACAACCTCTGGCAGGAAGAGCAAATTGCCAACAAGTTGTCGGTGGCAGTGGTTAAGCATCGCCTCACGCCGGAGGAGAAAACGTTTGCCAAAGCGTTTCTAAGCAAAGCCATCGAGACTCTGGCGGCCAAGATGGAGGAAAAAAGTATTGCGGTCGACTCCTACTATAGCGTGCTGCACGCGCTTAATGTGTCGGGCCAGGTCGGCACCGCCGATTTTGAAAACATCGAACTGTTGCAAACAGCCCTTGGCGTTCAATCGGAAGCATTTTTGAAGGGCAGTGGCCAACTTTCGACAGAGGAGGAGCAGCGGTTGGAGCAGCGCGAAGACGTCATCGAGTCGATTAACCGCGAGTACACTTCCGACCAGATCAAGTACATCTACTATCACGTCGGCTGGCTCTATCTCGATTTAAACAGCCGCGAAACCGAGTATGTTGATGAGTTTGCCCGTAACTACCTCAACTTCTCGTTTGATTTGCTGCCCCCCATCGAGCCGCAAACCGATACACCCAGCGACAACGCTATTCAAGCCTGCTTTTTGGCATACCTGCGCAGCCAGCCCCTCTCTGATACGGCCGGACGGTACTTTTACAAGCGTTACCGGTCGCTGCTGCTGGCCCGGCTGGATTCGATTGAACTGACGATAGCCGCCCAGAACGATCGTCTCAAGCGTGAAGCCCGGCTTATTCTGGAGAATTGGAGCGGCCAGGAAACCGACACGCTCGATTATATTTCGCAGCTAGCGCCACCCGCGCTGCAGCCGCTGTTTCCGCATCGCATCGCCGAGGAGCTTGATCTGCAGCTGTCGCCGGGGGAGGATTTGCCCACAGAAACCGACCGCCGCTTGTGGGCCTACGTCATCGATCAGGTTGATGACTCAGCCGCGGCCAATACGCTGCGCCGGCTCAATTTGCTTGATCGAACCGACATTTATCGGGAGCTGTCGATTGAAGTATTGCTGAAACTGATCGCCCGTTTTTCGCTGGTGCGTTTTGCGCCCGGCGAACCGATCATCTGGCAAAATGAGCGCAATGATGATGTCTACATCTTAATTGAGGGTCAGCTTGATGTGTTGATCGACCGGCAAGGCCAGCCCACGCCGGTCGGTACGATCAAGCCCAATGAAATTTTCGGCGAGATTGCCTTTTTCACTGAAGATCCGCGCTACGCCACCGTTCGCGCCGTTGAGCCGTCGAAATGTTACGTTCTCACCGACGCCGATCTGCAACTGCTGGCTTACGAGCATCCGACCATCCTCATGCAAATGGCCGGGGTTTTGGCCAAACGCCTGGTTGCTGTGTACAACACCAGCCGCAATGAAACCGTATAAAATTGCGCGAATTTAGAATGATGGGGGGTACAAAAGTCACATTGTCTTGCCCTGATCACTATGTTACCATACGGTCACTGACTATTTCACCCACCACCATCTCATCCGAATCCAGATCCGCAAAACAATGCGTTTGGATTGATATCCATAATCAATTCTCTTGCACTCCACCAAAACAAATGGATTGCGATGCGCATTGTTGACTGTATTAAACGCTATTCTAACAAAAGAGGTAACTTTTATGGGCGCAGATCTACAACGTTTAATTGGAAAAATTCTTACCGAGCAAGGTTTCGCTCAAGCTCTGGCAGAGAACCCGGAAAAAGCCTTAAAAAACGCCGAAATTGAACCAACGGTCGATCTACTCGATGCGCTGGCCGGGGTTGACCCTGAGGCGCTGAAGAATCTGGCATCGTCATTTGGCCAGCAGCAGGCGGCTGTTTAGATTTTTCTCGCTACAACTGAACATTATAAAAGACAAAACGCTTCCGAAGATAGTTTTCGGAAGCGCTTTTTATTCATACTATGGCACTTTTTTAGAAACCAGGGTTTTGATGCCGCATTGATAACCATTTGCGGCAAAAAGAGATCTTTTTTAACGCTAAAAACCCTGGTTTCTGGTCATAATTCTTTAAAGTGCAAAGGTAGTGTTATTCAAATAACTCAGAGATTTTTATTGTGAAGCCAGCTAAAATACCGTCTCCAACCAGTTCATCGCTATCTTGAAATTCTTCTATATCTGTCGTCGAGCGATAGATCAAGATTTTCCGCAATTCGGGTTCAACAATCCAGACTTGTTCGACACCAATTGAGAAGTAATCGGCAATTTTCTCGCGCACATCCTGCCAGCGGTCGCCAGGAGAGATAACTTCAACAACCAACTCCGGTGTAATCTCCAAAAAATGTCCGGTGAGCTGTGGCAATCTTTCCTTTGAGACGACAAGAACATCTGCGGCGCGAATTCTATCAGGATTACGGCGAATATAAATCCCCACTTCTCCACCTAAAACACGGCCAATATTATGCTGTCGTACGAAGGTCCGCAACTCGGCACCAAGATTAAACTCCACAAAGGCCTGGCTGTCACCTACCGGACTCATCGACACAATTCTCCCATCTATAAGTTCACAGCGTTCCGTATTGCCCATTCTCAGCAAATCTTCACCGGTTATTAAATCGGTGTTTGCTATAATTACGTCAGACATTCCACCGCTCCTCTTTGCCAAACCTTGTCCAGAGAACGTAACCCATAACCGATCTCATACTATTGTATCACATTCCTGTGCAACCATAAAGCCACCTCGTCATCCCAGGTGCGTTTCAGTTATAGAGCGAGATAGAAACACTGAGTTTATGAAGAAGATGAGAACACTGACCCTAGACCTAAAGGAACATATCAGCCCTATAGTCACAAAAGCGTGTATGCTGTAAATACGGCATCAGTGACATCATCCCTTTCAGTGTTTCAGTGTTTCAATGCGTGCCGGTTGCCCCAGAAATGCACCTCGTCATCCATCCAAAATCTTTGTCACCGTTGCGATGGTTTTATCGAGATGGCTCTGCCCGTCATCTAGATGACTGTTGTCATCCAGATAGCCGCCCGGCCCATTGTGGCCCATATGGTCAAAGGTTATGATGGTGATTTTGCCGGCCTCCTTAGCCCGATTCCAGTAAGAGCCGGACAGCCACGGCCAGCGTCCGGCAAAAAAGAGTGCGCCGAGCTGTTGCACCAAATCGCGCGTGCCTCGAATATAGTAGAGATGCTCAATAGCATTCAAGCCGACGTCGGAACACATCACCCCACCCAGGCCAATAACCCGAATGGGAGCTTTTAACTGTCTCTTCAGGTAGGTAGCAGCCCCCAGAGCAATCTGCCCGCCGCCGCTGTAGCCAATGATCACAATCGGTCGGCCACTGCCGATAGGATAGCCATGCTGGCGCAGCCCTCTGAGGATGAGTTCGGCACTGCCATGATTGTACATCGGCCCGTAGCGAAAATCGGCGGAGACGGCGACCTGAAACAGGTTGCGAATGTTGATCAAAAAGCCACCCCAGCCGCCGTGCTCTTTACGCCACAGCGTGTAGCGCCAAAACCAGGCAAAAATACGCTGGCCGGTTAAAGCGCGATTGGTAACCGAATAGGGAAAGATATCATCCACAATCACGGCGCTGGGGACGGCAGCGGCCAATCGCTTTAAGAATTCGCGTTCGTTCGATAGGTAAATTTCTTGCTGAACGCCGGCGATACCGGTTAAAAAAACAACGTATTGGCTGATATCGCACGCCGGAGATGGCTGCGCTTTGTGAGCCGGGTCTGCGTCCGACAGTTTGAGGGTTTCGCCGCCGTACCAACCGGCCCACCACCCCAACGCCTCAAAGGGCGATGATAAAGCCGACAGCAGCAGCCACAACAAGATGATTAAAAGAATAGTGTAGAGAGTATCCCAGCCTATCATCTTGAGGAACCGTCCATAAATAACGTACCTGTATTCATCACTATCGCCAACTAAAGAGATTAATACTGCCGATTTGAGCGATATTGGCGAAGATACGGTCAATAAAAATAGGCTCAGGCAATTGCGGAAGCAATTTTAATGTTTCGGTTACGTACTTATGGCCTCGGAAGTGGGCCTTGAGGTCGATGACACTGAAAGCGGGGCAATTGGGTCGGAAGTGACGGATGAGGAGATGGGAAAGATTGACCATAAACATAGCTAAATTAGCGGCATTGTAAACCGGGATTTGATTAACATTCATAAAATCTTCCAGACCCCAAAATTGTTTGGCATCACGGAAGTTGAATTCGATCTGGAAGCGAAGACGGTAATAGTCGATGAGTTTATCGAAAGCCAACGCCAGGTCGCTACTGAATAGGACGACACGAGCCACTTTTTGAGTTTTGAGGTTGGTTTTGAGGATAATGACAATATTGAGTTTATCAGGTATGAGTTTATGCCACATGGTCATTTGATAAATATTGGTTTGGAGACCAGCCCGTACGGTCGTCTCTTTGAGATATTTGTCGGGGATATGGTCATAATCAAGTTTGGGGCCATACTTTTTATTGGCTCCGCGCTTTTTTTGTTGGCCTTCGTACGGGAAATAGAGAGCCGCATCATAGCGCAACTTGGAGATGAGATGCAAGGCAGATTGGCGCACCATTTGTAAAGCATTCTTGTTGCCAAAAGCACCGTCCATGACGCAGTAGACCGGCCTCAGGTCAATCCCAAGCAAGACCAGGAGGCCTTTGAGCATCGTTTGGATTTGCAATAAATAGGGCGTCAATTCAACCTCGCGCCGGTTTTTGTTCTGGCTGCCTTTGGGGCGCCCTCGCTTCCGGCTCTGCTTTTTGACCTTTTGGCCTGATTTCTTTTTGTCCGGCTGTGCTTCCTTCTCTTTA
>JAGRBY010000429.1 GCA_020433835.1 Anaerolineae bacterium
TCCAGCATCGTCTGGGCCAGCGCCCTTTCCAATTGCTTGACCCGCTCTTGCAACCGCTTCACTTCCGCTTGCTCTTCCGGTTTCTGGATAACCATTAGCTCGTATCGGCTCCCTTCGCGTCCATATTTCTTGACCCAGCTACTGACCGTATTCCCCCCTTTGATCCCGTACTTCCGGCCCAACTGGATCGCTGAGGCGCCGGCCTCGTATTCTCTGACCACTTGTCTCTTAAACGCTTCACTATACCGGATGACCGCTTTCTTTTCCACTTTTACAGTAGTTCCTTTCCCTTCTACTGTAAATCTTATTCAGGACGATACAATTCCTCTCATAAATCGCTTATCCAATCCCTATATCTCTTATAAACAGAGCAGCCTATCTGAAAAGCGGCTAGTGAATTCCTGCATTCTGAAGTATCTCCTCATCGGTCAAAGGAGCAATATCGAAGCCGAATTCTTTATTAAATGGGTCAATAAACAATGAATTTGCAATCAATCCTGAGAAAACAGTTCCAGCATGACCAACATTGTCATCCAAACGAGCGTGATGCGGTTCGTTTCCCTTGTCAAGAAAATTGATCTTTTCTCCACCTACAGTTAAAAAGCCTGTTTTATCAATCCGATTAAACAAACTATTAATAAAATTGGAATCATCTACAATTGCAACACCACGCATCCTGGCATGGGATTCTATCGCCTCATTTATTGTGTGGATTACATTTGAAACCCGTTGGCGCTTAATTGGGTCCGGATAAGATTTAATTGTTTCTGCTAGTATACCTTGATCACCAAAAGGAACGACAAGCATTTGCACATCGCCTGCATCCAAAACAGTATCCATGACTGTAATAGTATCAGCGACAATCCCGTCTATTTTTTCTTGTAGTTCAATACCACTAAGGGTGCCATCATATACCTCTCCGTAAGTGCCATTTTGAACTTGAAAATCGTTACCACCAATCCATAAGTACACATGTGAAACTTCGCCATTAGCTACCTGTTGGGCTAAGCCCGTATGCTGACCAGACTGGATAAGGCTGTTAACTGTAGCCCCACTGCGTGCCCAATTAAACTTGTAACCAGTACGGCGTGGTTCATCCCAAATTCCCCAAGGACCAAAGTTCAGGCCACGACTCAACGCCAACTGTTCGACCCAATTTAATGTTGTATCACTATATGTCCCACCACGGTTATCGTCAGCACGATATTCATCCGAATTACTGGCCCCCATAATGCCAATCCCCTTGATTTCTGGCGGATTAGAGGCAGAGGATTGGTTATTTCCCATGAAAAAAATGTAGCCAATAACTATGACGAGTAATATGCCAACCCCAAAATTCAATACCCATTTTTTGTTAACTACATATTTCATTTAAGATTAGCACCTTCCGCTTGTATCGGCTTAGATCTACTTACACTTCTCTAACCTAACCCACTTTTTTTGAAGTTTCCCCTCATTCACCAGACAGGTTGTTATACAAGCCAAATATTAGTTCAAGCCTTCAGCCAAGAATTTTCTCGTTCAAATCACTCTTTCTTTAGTATGTAGATGACAAGCTCATATCCACCATTTGTTAATAAGTATTGTCATAAACAGCTATTTATAATGGGCCTAATAGCCGGCGTTCTTGAGCTCTTCCAATAAAGCTACTTCTAGCACATCATCAGCGATTTCTTCTACTTCAGCCATTAGCCTTTCCTGCATAACTGTTTCAACAAAGTCCTCTGTTGTCTGTTCAACACTGGTCAATTCTAATACTTCAGTGGCCAGAAAATCAACTAGAGCAGAAATAGTTGGGTATTCAAAAGCCAAGGTTGAAGGTAAGGCCTGGTCCACACCTTTTTGTAAACGATTGCTCAATTCAACAGCCATTAACGAGTCCATCCCAATATCCGTTAAACCCTGCCGTTGGTTTATTGATTGATTTGGATTTAAGCCTAAGACTTTAATAACCTGCTGCTGCACATAAGTAAGAAGCAATTCATACTGTTGCTCACCAGGTGGTGTTGTTTCAAGTTGGCTTAGTAAGTTTTGGGTAGGAGCTTCGTTTGACGGTCCAACTGGAGCCTTAGCTCTGGCTTTATCAATTAGCTGAGTTAGCAAAGGTGGCTCTTCGCCTTTAGAGAACTGTTGGCCAAATTTAGACCAATCGAACGGGAGCACAGCCACTTGCGTTAAGTTTGTAAGGTGAGTCTTCCCCAGAATGCTAGTTCCCTCCTGAGGTAAAATTTGGTCAATGCCTTGCTCTGCCCAGCGCTGTTTCACCTGTTTATCAAGGTTTGCCGCCATACCTACATTGGCCCAAGCTCCCCAATTAATGCTTACGGCAGGCAAACCCTGTGTTCGGCGATAGTGGGCCAAAACATCTAAAAATGCGTTAGCAGCGGCATAACTACTTTGACCAGGAGACCCCATTAAGGCCGCGCCGGCTGAAAAGAGAACGAAGAAATCTAAAGACAGATGGGTAGTTAGAGTGTGTAAATGCCAGGCCCCACCCACTTTGGGAGCCATAACGGCTTTAAAGCGATCCCAACTTTGATGGCTAAGAGCCCCATCATCCAGAATGCCAGCGGCATGAATAATACCACGTAAAGGTGGCATCGCTCGGTTTACTTCTGCCAAAACACGCATCATATCCTCTTCTTGAGAGACATCAGTTTGGGTAACAAGAATTTGTACTCCTTCATTTTGAAGGTATTCCAATACTTGCTGAGCAGCTTCTGAGGATGTACTACGCCCTATTAATACCAGATGGCGGGCTCCCTGCTCCACAAACCAGGATGCCACAGTTAAACCGAGGCCCCCTAACCCGCCAGTAATTAAGTAACTGGCATCGGCCTTAATGGGCATTCCAGAAGATTGCTCAGCTACAGTCGGTTGGGTGATCACTATTTTGCCGATATGTTTAGCCTGGGCCATATAGCGGAAAGCATCAGCCGTATCTTCTATGGAAAAAGCTTGTAAAGGAAGCGGTTGGAGTGAATTTTTACTAAAATCGGCCAATAATTCATGCAACATTGATTGAATGAGAGGCAGGTTCGATTGCATAACAAGGGCCAGATCATAACGATGATAAATGAGTGTTGGGTTTAGTTCGGCAACCTTTTCTTGATCCCAGTTATCGCGTTTACCGAGTTCTAAAAAACAGCCCTGATTGGCTAGAATAGACAAACTTTTTGGAATAAATTCATCGGCCAAAGAGTTTAATACAATATTAACGCCAGCACCCTTCGTTACCGTCATGATTTCGTCAGCGAAATCAAGGTTACGCGAGTTAAATACATGCTGTACACCAATGGATTTGAGATAAGCCCGTTTTTCCGGACTTCCCGCCGTTCCAAAAACTTCTGCACCCGCTCTTTGGGCTAACTGCACAGCAGCTAAGCCTACCCCACCAGCCGCCGCGTGAACCAAAATGCGATCTCCCTTTTTAATACCGGCAAGTTGATTTAAACCATAATCGGCCGTCAAAAAGGCGGTTGGAATAGTCATTGCCTGAGCAAAATTGAGATTGACCGGTTTGGGAAAGACATAAGCGGCTGGCACAATTACATGAGATTTAAAAGTGCCTGGGGCTAACCCTATAACTTCATCCCCAACCTTCACCTGGTTTACATTGTTACCAACAGCAACAACAGTTCCGGCACATTCGTTACCAAAGGGCAATTTGGGGCCGGGATACATCCCCAAAGCATTAAGAACATCTCTAAAATTCAGCCCTGTTGCCTGCACCCTGATCTCAACTTCATCAGGGCCTGGTTCCGCTCTGGTGGTAGCGTTAAGGGTTAAGGTCTCTAAAATACCGGGGTTAACAATATCCAGCTCAAAGGGACCTTGTAGAGTCGGACTTGCTGAGCGATCTGAAGAGTTCTCAAGTCTGGCTATATAACGAGATCCTTGCCGAAAAGCAACTTGATTTTCTCTATTCGGATGCAGAATTTCTTGATAAAGGGGTCTTATATTTTCTATTTGGCTGGATGGATCCAGGTCAATACAGGTAATTTGGAGTTCAGGATGTTCTAATGCTGCTGTTCTACCCAAGCCCCAGACAGGAGCCTGGGCCAAGGCTATGGGGGAAAGAGCACCATTAATTGCCTGAACACCCCGCGTAACAATGGATATTCGGGGAAATTGAGCGAAAGCAGTTTCCAGGTCCTCTTTAAGAACAATTGCTTGGATAAGATGTAGCACGCTGCCGTAGCCTAAACTTTGCATCGTAACGGAGCCTACACCAGCAACTTCAGGTGAAACATCCAAACTCCATAAATGGATTACGCCTTGCAATGTACCTTGAACTTGCTGAGCGACTTCAACCAATAATTGTTTAAAGTCCGGCAAACTTGCCGGGTTAATTTCCCAACGGTCATCTTCTGTACGTTGATAAGTTTCAGCCGCATCTACCAGGATACAAGTGTGACCTTTCTCTCGCATTTCCTCTGCCAAAGCAATAGCCACACCGGATTGATCCGATAAAATCAGCCAGTTTCCAATTGCCGGTGGAGTCTCATTATTTTCCAAGGGCAGAAGTTGCCACTTAAGCTCGTATAACCATTCATTAAGACTTTTTTGTGTGGCCAACCTAATTGCCTCATGATTCATGCGTTTCAGATGCAACCCGGAAAGCTTAGCCACAGCCTGTCCCTTATCATCAAACAAATCTAGGTTACCCGTTAATGTTTCGTTTGAAGCTGTGTTATTTCCAATATTGATAACAGCGTGACTCCATAGTGAGGCAACCCCACTTTGAAAAAGCTCTAGCCGGTCTAAGCCCACTGGAACGTAGACATTTTCTGTGTCTGAATCAGGCAGAGTTACTCCCAACAGCTGAAAACAAGCATCTAATAGAGCAGGGTGAAGCTGATAATTACTGGCTGTTAGCGCGAATTCCTCGGCCAGTTCAACTCGCCCCCACGCCTCACCATCACGCCGCATTATTTTGGTTAACCCTTGGAAACTTGGCCCATATTCAATACCAAATGACTTTAGTTTTTGGTAATAGGTATCAGTAGCAATCTCTTCAGGAAACTGAGTTTCTATTTCATCAAGAACAATGCCTTCCAGGCCGGTGCTCTTTTCGTTATTGAGATAGATATCTCCCCGGGCATGTAACTTCCAGACATTGTTGTCAACATCTTCAAGACTGAAAATTTGGAAAGAGGTTATGCGGTTTTCTACAGGAGATAGAACAATTTGAACCGCTCGCTGGTCTGCTTCGGGTAGAATCATAACTTCTTGAATAGTAACGTTTTCAAGGGTATGTAAACCTGCTCCAAACGCTTCATGAGCGGCAGCTAGAGCCATCTCAAGGTAACCAGTTCCTGGAAAAATGACGGTACCATAGAGGCGATGGTGATCGAGAAAGCTGGGTGAATTAATGCCCAGTTCCGACTCAAATATTGTTCCTTGAAGCAGAGGAGAACGAACCTTCTGGTCTAATAATGGGTGGAGACCGGATTGAACTTTTTGCTTATGAGCAGATACAAGGGCCTTTGTTGAGGGAAGCCAATACCGGTGTCTTTGAAAGGGGTAGGTGGGTAAGCACAATTTAAGGTGGGTCTCATCGCTATTAAAGCCTGTCCAATCTATGTCCAAACCTCGAACATAAAATTTCCCCAAACTATTAAATAACTGCTGCCAATCTGAACGCCCACTACGTAAGGAGGATAACCAAACCAAAGCCTCATCATTGGGCAGACAGTGTTTACCCATACCCAGCAGGGTTGGGCTAGGACCAACTTCCAGAAATAGTTGATAACCCTGTTCATACAAAGTCCGCATAGCGGCCTCAAATTGTACAGGTTGACGAATATGATGTCGCCAATAAGCCGCGTTACTGATTTCGTTACTCTCAACTAATTGCCCCGTAACATTAGAAATTACATCTATTTTGGGTAATGAATAGTTGACGGTGCTAGCAAATTCCTCAAACGGCTTCAAAATGGGCTCCATTAAGGGCGAGTGGAAGGCATGGGAAACAACCAAAGAACGAACCTTAATATTAGCCCGACTAAATTCATCAAGGATAGATTGAACGGCTGTTTTCTGGCCGGAAATGACGATATTCTCGGGCCCGTTAACTGCGGCAATAGAAACCTGTTTGGCATAAGGCTTAAGAATAGCTTCTACCTGCTTCTCAGAAGCAAAAATGGCGGCCATAGCTCCGTCAGCGGGGAGAGATTGCATCAAGCGGCCCCGTTCAGCAATCAGTTTCAGGCCATCTTCCAAAATGAAAATACCGGCAATACAAGCAGCCACATATTCCCCAACACTATGGCCCATCACTACAGTAGGTTTAATACCCCAAGAC
>JAGRBY010000042.1 GCA_020433835.1 Anaerolineae bacterium
TTCTCAAGGTGCAACAATACAGAGGTATTCAATTAAGGGTGGTTGGATATTTTCCGGCCAAGCGGCTGCTAGCCGGCTAGCGATAGCGCGGCACGGGCGGCAGCGGCGAAACGGGAATAACCGGGACGCTGTTAATATCCCCTTTGGTGGCCACCACCGCTGCGGAGACCCAACTGGTCGAACTGGCGGCATCGCCAACGGCGGGTATAGCCAGCCAGGTGCCCTCGGTGTTGCGGCCCACGATAAAGGTCATCTGCTCGGCAGGCAGCATGGCGATGAGGGCATACTCTACACCCGGCCCGGAGCGCACGTTGGCCGGGTTGTGGGCGATTAAGAGCGGGGCAGCAACCGGCTTGGCGAGCGCCGCAGGACGTACGGTCGATGGTGCCGGTCGGGTCGGCGGCGTTGAAATTGTTAACGGCAGATTGCTGCCCCGTAGGGGGCGGGCTGCCGTTTCATCCTCAGCAGAAAGATCACGGCGGGTGAAGTTGGCCGGAACGGTATACGTGTCGCGCGGATGTCCGCCGGCAACCTGCGGGACGTACAGATACGGATCGAACTGCGCAAAAGAAAGGAGTGAGACAAGCCCACTCCCGATAAGTAATCCAACGGCCAGATAAAAAACAATTTTCCGTTGGCGAGCCATCATTTGCTGTGCCAGCCCACCAGTTTGAGACCGGAAACGACCAGCAGTTGTCCCAATTTTCGCGCCGGTAGTTTAGAGGTGGTTGAAGCCGGTGCGGATTGCTCCAGGGCTTCTTCTATTTGGCGTCGTTGTTCTGCTTTGCGCAGGGTGTCTTTTTCGTATTCTCTGGCTAATTGTTCTAAATGTAACATGATATTTTCTCCTATTGCGTTTAAGCGGTACACCGTCTGTTTAAGATAAGGCGAATGTACCGGATGGTGTTCTTGTTCGATTTAATTTGTTGGTAATGCTCTTGATATCGTCGTGGGCGTCGATGTCGATTCGACAAGCGTATTCGGTGACAAAGGCTTCGATAAAGCCGGTATTGTGCGCCCGGCTAACCGAAACGCGGTGATGTCCATCGAGCACAAAGTATACGTCACCAACTTTATACAGTTCGATGGGTTGAAAACCGGATAGGCGAAATAACTGGCTCACCCTTTCCCAACGCCATCGCAAATGCTCATATTTGGGATAGAAATCGCGCGAAAAGTCACGCTCTCGCCCCACGCTGCCGACAATACTATCCAGCTCGATATACTGAAGCCCTCGGTCGTGTTTGCTATACAGCCCCAAGATATCGCGTACCTCGCGGAAGGAAAGTAGAGCGTTGTGGCGGCCTCGCAACAGGTTGAACCAGGCGGTGCGGACGCCTTTGGCTATTGCCGCGTGGAAGGAAGCTTGGTTTAGTTTCGATAAATCAATGAGTGGGGCCATAATTCCATCTCCCAGGACTTACGCAGTTTTTAGGTGACAGTCACTTATCGCCGATAAATCAGCATCGTGATAGCTCAAACAGGTCGATTTAGCGTATGCAAGTGACTGTCATTTGGTTTTTGCGTAAGTTCTATCTCTGTTAGGGTAACTGTAAATTCAACTTGCCCTGATGGTATCACCGTACTGCGAATAATCTGCGAAAATGATGCGGAAGATTTGGCGCACGCTTATGGCCCGCTTTTTCACCCCTGCTTCGCACACTTTTCGCAGCCGGCTATTAAGCTGTCTCTTATAGTTCTTAGTAATAAGGAGACACCGTATGCCGTACAAAATTCCTTCATCCACGCAATCAACACCCATTACAAAAATCGATACCAACTTTGCAGCGCGTATAGCTTACTTTGGCCGGTCGCCCTACGTTGATATCTTGCGTGAGAAAGAGATTATGCGGTTACGTACCAATATCTCGTTTCCGCACTATATCTTTAATGTTGTGCCTACAGCCAATTTCTCCTCACCGGAAAGCGCCCACGCCCACATTTGTAGCGTGGTTAAAGATATCCGTGCTCGCAATACAACCCTCTTTTGGTCTGTTGGCCCCAGCACAGCGCCCATAGATTTAGGCTACTATTTAGAAGCCCACGGCTTTGAACAAGCCATAACCTGTAGTGGAATGACGATTGACATGGGGCTGCTAAATGAGGAAGCCTATGTACCGTCCGGTTTTACAGTAGAGCGGGTTATGAGTAAGGCTCGGCTTGAACAGTTTGTCGATGTGCTGGCCGAAAATTCCCATATGCCGCGCTCTGCCGCCGCAGATCTGTATAAAATTGAAGCCAGCCTGGGCTATCACCACTATTTGCCGCGCCAGCGTTACATCGGCATTTGGCACGGTCAGCCGGTGGCTACCACCACCCTGTTCTTTGGCGGCGATGTAGTGGGCATTTACCACGTGGCTACCGTTCCCCAGGCGCGTGGCTACGGTATCGCTTCGGCCATGTCGCTGGCGGCGCTGCAAGATGCTCGGCGCTGGGGACATCGGCAGGCAACGTTGATCGCAACACCGCAGGGACAGCCGGTCTATCGCCGTTTAGGCTTCCAACCACGTTTCGAATATAAAGTGTATGCCTGGTCTACCTGGCCTAAAGGGCATTAAGATTAGCGATATGCTTACTTAGCCTCAGCCTTAGCCTTAGCCTGCTTTTCCCCTACGCAACTGTGCCGGCTAACGTGATGCGTGCTTATCCGCTAACTGCCGCCATTAACGCCCCAAGGCCGACGGTATTAATCTGTAACAATCACGGTGACGGGTATATAATGGAGCGAATGTGTGATTCGACCGTTGGAAAGGAATATCCCTATGGCAACCAAAGCTGGTGATGTGCATTCTGCGGCGTCACCCTCTTTCCTTGAAAAGTTCTTCAATATGCCGGTGCTGCTGCTGGTGCTGGCTACGCTCTTTTGGTCGGGCAACTTTATTTTGGGGCGAGCGGTGCGGCTCGATGTGCCGCCGGTGGGGTTGGCCTTTTGGCGCTGGTTTGGCGGCAGCTTGCTGGTGAGCGGTTTTGCCTGGCCCTATCTCAAGCGCGATTGGGGCGTCATTGTGCGCCATTGGAAAATCATCACCCTCCTGGCTATTCTGGGCGTAACCACCTTTAACACGCTGATCTACACCGGCTTGCAAAGTACCACTGCTCTCAACGCGCTGTTGATGCAATCGAGTATGCCGGTGGTTATTGTGTTGATGACGTTTCTCTTTTTTCGGGAGCGGGTAAGCGTTAAGCAAGCGTTTGGCATCGGCCTGTCGCTGGTGGGGGCGCTGACAATTGTGGCCCAGGGTGATCTGGCGGTACTGCTGGGGCTGTCGCTCAATTTTGGCGATGTGTTGGTGGTGATAGCGGTCTTCTCCTACGCCGCCTATTCGGCCCTGCTGCGCCGCCGACCGGCCTTGCATCCGTTGAGCTTTCTGGCGATTACATTTATGGTGGGTACGGCCTTTTTACTGCCCTTTTACGTGTGGGAAAACGTGGCGGGCCGGGTGATGCACTTCAATACCGTCACGGCGTTGGCTGTACTGTATGTGGCCATCTTTCCCAGCATCCTGTCCTACCTCTTTTTCAATCGCGGCGTTGAGCTGATCGGCGCGAATCAGGCCGGGTTGTTTATCCACCTTATGCCGATTTTCGGCAGTATCATGGCCATGCTCTTTCTGGGCGAACGGTTATACTGGTTTCACGGCCTCGGTATTGTGCTGATCGTGTCGGGCATTACGCTGGCTACCCGTTTACGGCGCTCATCATGACCACGGCCAATTTTTACGACCGCATGTCGCCCTTTTATCACCTCGTCTATGACGATTGGGAGGCCGCTATTAAGCGGCAAGCCGATCAACTCGACAGTTTGATCCAGGAGTTTTGGGGCGATCAGGTTTGTACGGTGCTCGATGTGTCGTGTGGCATCGGCACCCAGGCTTTGGGGCTGGCCCAACACGGCTATCGGGTGACGGCATCTGATCTATCGGCGGCGGCGATCGAGCGGGCCAAACGGGAAGCGCTTCAACGGCGCATCAAAATCGATTGGTCGGTGGCCGATATGCGCCAGGCTTACAGTCACCACCAGCGCCAGTTCGATGTGGTTATCTCGTGCGATAACGCCGTGCCCCATCTGCTGACGGATGACGATATTTTGACCGCCTTTCGCCAGTTTTACACCTGCACCAAACCGGGCGGCGGCTGTTTGATCACCGTGCGCGATTACGATCAGGTTGTGCGCGAAGGCACGCAGGTTAAGCCGCCCGGCCTGCGGGTTGAAAACGGGGTGCGCTATCTTGTTTTTCAAGTGTGGGAATTTAAGGGCGCGATTTACGACTTATCGATGTATTTTGTGCAAGACGGCGGCGAGGGCGATAGCGTGCCTACCCAGGTGATGCGCACCCAATATTACGCCGTCTCGCCGAAGACGTTGATGACTCTGCTGGCCGAAGCCGGTTTTAGCGATGTCGCCCGGCTTGATGATCGCTTTTATCAGCCCGTTATCGTGGGCCGAAAGAAAGCATAATGTGGTATTTACGATTTCGACGTAAACTACCCTTTACTTACCACACTATCGTGCTGACCGGCGCAGCCTCCGGTATTGGTCGCGCTTTGCTGACGCGGTGGGCCAGCCGTCCGCTGCGCATTCTGGCGGTCGATGTCGATGGCGAACGGTTAGAAAGCATCGCCCAAACCCTGGCTGACGCCCCCGCCGACATCACCATGTTGGCGCTCGACCTGTCGCAGCCGGACAGCGTAGATCGCCTCTTTGAGGTAGCGGTCAACAGGCTGGGCAGCATCGATCTCTTTATCGCCAACGCCGGCTTCGCCTATTACGAGCAGCTTGAGACGGTCGACTGGAATCGGTTAGAGCAGATTTATCGGGTTAACGTTTTTGCGCCCATCGCTGCCGCCGTCAAGATGAAGCAGCTCAACGGCTCGCGGCCTTACAAAGTGGTGCTGACCGCATCGGCGATGGCCTACCTGGCCCTGCCGGGCTACGCTGTCTACGCCGCCACCAAAGCCGCCGTCCATCGCTTTGCTGAAGGCTATCGCCTTGAACTGGACGACCCGGATCGGCTGGTGGTGGTCTATCCCATCGCCACCCGCACCAACTTTTTCAGCGCCGCCGCCCGTCGAACCGCGCCGGTAGCCTGGCCGTCTCAGACTGCCGAGAGGGTCGCCGCCGCGATCATTACCGGCGTCGAGCAAAATCGGCGGGCAATTTACCCATCACGCCTGTTTGTCGCCTATTTGGTGTTGGTGCGCTTCTTTCCGGCACTCGGCACCGTTGTGCAATGGCCGGATCGGTGGAAGTTTAGGCGTTGGTTGAGCGGGGGAAGATAGTTGCCGGTCGGAACGATGATGTGCTTAAAGACACCGGCGGCCATCACGGTATCGCCCTGGCCGATCAGCGTTTATCTGCATCTTATAAGATGGGTTGAACCTCATAATTCTTATTCAGCAACAAGCCTAATGCGTAGACTCTAATCTTAACGCTTTTTATTCATGAGGAAAGGGGTGGGACAGTCTCACCTGAGACGACACCGGGAATAAAAATCGACTTCGATAAACACTCAGCGCTTTTTGGGCCTCTATCACAGTATCGACTGCCCCAGCAGCGAAGCCATAAGTTCTGTCGCGATGCGGGCGGTGTGGTTGCTGCGATCTAAAATGGGGTTAATCTCGACCACATCCACTGAACTGACCCGATTGTCGTCGGCTAATATCTCCATCAACAGATGGGCCTCGCGGTAGGTTAGCCCACCGGGAACCGGGGTTCCCACGCCGGGGGCTTCGCTGGGTTCAAGGCTGTCCATATCCAGGCTGATGTGCAGATGAGACAGATGGCTCAAGTGCGATAGCGCTTGACGGGCAACGTGAGCCATCCCCTCCGCGTCGATGTTGCGCATGGTATACACTTTTACGCCGCTTTGCCGCAGCAGCACCCGCTCTTCTCGATCCAAATCGCGAATACCGATTAAAACCACATCTTCCGCTTTGAGCTTGGGGCCGGAGCGGCCAAGGTTGACCAGCGCATCGGCTCCGTAACCCAGCAGCGCAGCCAGGGGCATGCCGTGCAGGTTGCCGCTGGGCGATGTATCGGGCGTGTTGAAATCGCCGTGGGCATCGATCCACAGCACCCCCACCCGCCGGTCGTGGCTCACCCCGCCGATTGTCCCCACTGCAATGGAATGATCGCCACCAATGAAAATGGGTAAGCCGCCATCTGCTATGGCTTGCTGCCCCGCTGTGTAAACTGCCTGGCAGGCATGAACTACCGCCGGTAAAAAGGTCAAACCGCCCTGGGGCGGCAGCGTGTTGCGGTCTGGAGTATCTATATTACCTTTATCTTCAACCGTGTGGCCTAGCCGTGTTAAACGCTGAACCAAACCGGCGTAGCGTAACGCACTTGGCCCCATATCAACTCCCCGCCGTGATTGTCCCAGATCCATAGGAACGCCAATGAGACGAATAGTTTTTTCCATAGGTTTTTCGCACTCCGTTCGCATTTTCGGTGCAGTTGACTGGTATAGTGTTTTCAACCGTGCAGTTGAGGTGTAGGAAGTAAGGAGTAGGGAGTAGTAGACTGTTCTCTTACTCCCTTCTCCTTACTTCCTACTCCATATAAGAAACTGTAGTCTATACCAAAAGGGGAAAACATACCATGACAAAAAAACTCTCACCGATTGTCTTTGTAGTTTTTGTTTTAGCGCTGGTCACATTGGCCTGTAGCGGCAGTAAAGCTGCCCGCCAAGCTGTTGATGTTCCCAGCTCAAGCCAAGTAGCAAAGGCCATCGACCTACCTGTAAGCGAAGAAGAAGAAACCGGCGCTACCTGGCACGAATTTTCTTCCGTAGACGGTAACTTCACCGCCCTGTTCCCGGTTGAGCCGGAAGAGCAAGTCCAAAAGGCTCCCAATGCTATTGTTGAAACGGAAGTTCATCTTTTTATGGCCGATTTAGGCGCTGCCGCTTATATGGTTGCTTATAATGATTTGCCCGCGGCTATAACACCCGACATGGCCGACAGCGAAGCGGTTGAGTCGTCCTTCGACTCTCTGCATGAAACCTTTTTAGCCGGTTTCGGCGGTACATCTACCCAAGAAGAAGCCATTGATCTGGCCGGCTACCCCGGTCGCCAAATTGAGTTCACCGTAGGCGATAGCGTTCTGCCGGGCGGCGGCTTCGGTACCGTTCGCGTCTATGCCGTAGCGACACGCCTATATCAAGTTGCGGCCTTAGGTACGCCCGATGCGCTCTCGAATGAAGATGTCGACACCTTCTTGAACTCCTTTGCCCTGTTAGAAACGCCGATTAGCGAACCGGAAGCATCGATTATCACCGAAACCGACGTTGTGGCCGTAGCCGACACCATCACGCAAGCCGAGCCGGTTGAGGCCGTTGAAGCGGTTATTGAAGTTGAGCCGGTTGAGGCTGAAGCCGTAACCGAAGGTGCCGAAGTTGTTGTTGAAGAGCGTGAAGCAGTCGACACCACTACCACCATCGAGCAACCCGTTGAAGTTGTAGCCGAAGCTGCGCCCGTGGAAACCTACGAAACCGACTTTCCGCTGCCCACCGTTGTCCAAAACTTCTACATCGAAGAGACACCTTACCAGCAAGTCAACTTCCAAACTGACCTCACGTTAGATGAAGCCCTGGCCTTCTACCGCGAAGCCTTTGCGGCTCAAGGATTAACCGAACGTACACTTCTTACCAACATCGTCGAAGGCACAGCTTTCAGCTTGGTCTTCGATGGCTCAGCCAACGGTCTGGCACTAGTTATCCAAGCTGTGCCGATCGGCGAAGTCACGAACATCAACATTCGTTACGAGCCGGTCTAAACCAAGCGATATTCTATCTTTCTTCTCCTCCCCAGCGGCGGCTACCGGTACAGTAGCCGCCGTTTTTTTTCTACACACCGAACTATGGGGGGAGATTGCTGTTTATGAGGATTCATTACTCTCTATTTAAGGATTTGTCTTGGTAGCTGCTTATGGCCTGGTGCAGTTCCTTACTGAGATCTTCAATCTTAGCCTCGGCCAATTTTAAATCCGTAACGTCAACCACCAGGGAGACGAAGCCTTGAACTTCATCATCGACAACTTCCGGTACAAAGGTGACCAGCTCATGTTTAACTTCATCCACTGCCGGAGAAGAAATGTTGATTTCAAATTTAACGGCTTCTCCAGCCAGCACACGATCGATATAGGGCTTTTCCTGCTCATAACGTTCTACCCCAACGATTTCTTGCAGTAACTGCCCCATCATCTGGGTACGGGGCAACGTTGTAAGCGGTTCATACTGCCGATTGGCAAAGTGAATCCGCTGGTCGGTGTCAACGTAGGCAATTCGGGCTGGAACGTTATCCATGACAAGCCGAAGCTGATTGGTGGCTTTTTCAGCTACCTGCTCTGCTTTTTTACGGTCGGTGATGTCGATGGCCGTACCGAGAATTTCGGCCACAGAGCCATCGGCGTTACGCTTGAAAACCGTTTCGTAGCTGACGTGCCAGCGCCATTCGCCGTTTTTATGGAGAATGCGGTATTCATGACGAAACACCTGACCGGTTTGGTCGGCGATCAATTTGGCCCAATGCTCCGGTTGTTTGGCCCAATCGTCAGGATGCATAAGCGAACCCAGTAGCGCATCGCCCATTGCCTGAATTTCGGCGATGGTGTAGCCTAGCTCTTTGCCTATATCGCGGTTGAGATAAAGGTTGCGCTGCTCATTGAGGCTGTAGACGTAAATCCAATTGGGGTCGGCCTCCGTAACGGTCTCGATGAAGCGAATATTCTGTTTGAGCACGGTGATATCGACCGCCAAGATAAAAATACCTTTGATACGGTCGTTTTCGACATCGGGCAGGCAAGTAACTTGCACAACAAAGGGGTCCATACTTTCGATGTTGGGAAATTCATCTTCAAACGTGACGGTTTCGCCGGCCAAGGCTCTGTCGATATAAGGTTGGCTGCGGTTAAAGAATTCCGAGCCAAGGATCTCCCAAAGCGGGCGACCCATTATTTCAACAAGAGGAAGGGTTGTTAGCCTACTATACTGCTTGTTGACAAAACGGAAATGGTAACCGGGGCCAACACGGGCAATCCAGGCCGGAATATTGTTCGTAATGGTTCGCAGTTGCTGGGTTGTTGTTTGCAGTGCTTGCTCAGCCCGAATGCGGTCGGTGATATCAACAATAAGGGCAAAGTAGCCCTGAACTGTGTCGTTGTTTATATCGGGTACCAGGGTGACCAGTTCGTGCTCATAGGCCGCTTCCAGTACAGGTGCGCCTTGCGCCTCAAACGTAACTTCCTCACCTTTTAGAACCCGTTCAATATACGGTTTAGCCCATTCATACCGCTCAGAACCAACAATGTCCCGAACATGGTGACCAATAATTTGCTCGCGAGGCAGGCCGGTGAGTAGTTCATAGCGTTGGTTAATAAATTGCATGCGCTGTTCATGATCAACGTAAGAAATGCGGCCCGGTAGGTTATCCGTAATGACG
The DNA here is from genome assembly GCA_020433835.1 of Anaerolineae bacterium. Next base: position 9,442 of record JAGRBY010000042.1, read on the forward strand.
CGCAGTTGGTGGGTGGTTTGCTGCAAGGCGGTCTCCATGGCTTTGCGCCGGGTGATGTTTAAGCCGGAATTAATGGTGCCGGTAATACTGCCGTTACTATCTTTCAATAGAACGTTATTCCAGGCGATGGTCCGTACTTCGCCGGTTTTGGTAATAACCTCATTTTCGTAACTGGTCAGCATCTCTTCTTCGTCGACCAGGAGGCGTTTGAAGCCGCTTTTTACTTCTTCGATGTTGTTTGGCGGCAAACAGGTATCGAACCAGTTGCGTCCGATCAATTCAGCTTCGGTGTAGCCTAACATCTGCGCCCCTTTAGGGTTGATACGGGTAATTTCGCCACTACGATTCAACACTACCAGTAGCCCGGACATTACATCTAAATACTGTTGAGATTGGCGAACAACCTCTAAAGCTTCCAGTTCTTTACGAACGGCGATATCGACAAAGGTTAACACTAACCCTTCAATATGACCCGACTCGGTCTGGTACGGTAGAACCCGAAGTTGATAATAGGCACCGTCGCGCATTTTGATTTCAAACTCAATCGGTTTTCCCTCATTCAACACCGCTTGAGCCGCTTGCGTAAGATCGTCAAAACTCAGATCGATGTTGTAAGCCAGATGCTCCAGAGGCCGGCCTACATCTTGAGGCAGCAGATTAAAACTTTCAGCTATAACCGGGGTAAAAGATCGAATACGCATTTCGGCATCTAAGAATATAACCCCAATTTGGGTACTTTGCTGCAAATTTTGTAGGTCGTCATTGAGTTGAATCAATTCATCAATTTTGCGCTGGTGTTCGGCGTTTACCGTGTACAACTCTTCGTTAACCGATTGTAACTCTTCGTTGGTTGATTGCAGTTCCTCGTTAGAGGCGGTCAACTCTTCATTGGTCGATTGCAGCTCTTCATTGGTGGTTTCTACCTGTTCAATAGTCAGCTTTAGATGCTCTTTCGCATAATCAAGCTCTTGGCGCAAGCTAACCATCTGGTCTGTAGCAACCGGCTGGGCATGCAGTTGCTCAAGCGGCTCTTGTTGAGGCTTTTCTATCTGCTCCAAGGCTACAAAGAAACGCCTTATTTGCGCGAGTGATGATTTAAGAGGCTTAATAGTAACATTTAACTTTACCCGGCCTGTTTGGGTTATGGCTTCAATATTCTTGTAGGTGATCACCTTGTTTTCCTTGGCCACACGAAGTAGACCACCTCGGACCGTTATTTGAAGATCGCCTTCAAGCATTTTTAGGGCATTGAGCGTACCAGGGCCTTTTGGGGTCTGCAAATATTGGTTACCGTTGCCCAAAATATAAAGCACGTCGTATCCTTCGTTCAATAGCAGTCCATCGGGAACGTATTCATCCAGCAGCGACTCAACCCACTCATCCGAGAGCCGAGGGGGTACCTGGCCTAACAAAGATGTCTGGGTTTGAGAGAGTATCGGCGGAGGCGGGGGAACAATTTTTAAGCCTTCTAACCGGATATCACGCTTTTTGCGAAAGACGCGCCAGCGGCCCAGCGAGTCGAACTCTTTGCTAAGACGGCCAATATGATCACTGGCTCCCAATAGTAGAAAACCGCCGGTAACCAGGCCAAAGTGGAAATGCGTAAGTACCTGCTGCTGCACTGTATTTTCCAGATAAATAAGAACATTGCGACAACTGATGAGGTGCTGTTTGGTAAAAGGTGGATTTTCTAAAACGTTGTGGCGAGAAAAAGCAACTTTCTCCCGAAACTTTTTGTCAATAACGTAACCATCTTGATAAGGCGTGAAGTGGCGTATTAACTGTTCTTCCGAAAGGTTATTTAAACTGTTGCCTTTATAAAAGCCTTGAGCCGCAATATTTAGCGATTGTTGGTGTATATCGGTAGCAAAAACCTGCATGTTGAGTTGTAACTGGTGTTGTTCAAAATACTCATCAAAGAGAATAGCAATAGAATAGGCTTCCTCTCCGGTAGCACAGCCGGGCACCCAGATGCGAATTTCGCCACTGGAGGCTGCCATGTCAACCAGTTCGGGGATAACGATCTTTTGTATAATTTCAAAGGCTTCAGGGTTGCGAAAGAACTGCGTTACTTCAATCAATAAGTCTCTATAGAGGATATCCAGCTCTTTGGGGTTACTCTTTAAGCGCAGTAAGTAGCTTTTTATGTCACGACTGCCGGCCAGCGTTATCCGTCGTTCGATACGACGCAAAATGGTGTTCGGCTTGTACAGTGTAAAGTCAATTTGAAATTTTTCTTCCAGCAGTTTGAAGATAACTGAAAGTTCGTTTTCTTGAGAAATATTAGCGCTTGTGCTCGGGGGTAAAGTAATCGGTTGTAGGCTATTTATATAAGACAAGATCTTATCAGGTATTTGGTCTGGCTCGGTGATAATATCTGCTTTTCCGGTTTGGATAGCATTATGCGGCATACCATCAAAATGGGCTGATTTTTTATCCTGCACCACCACCAGGCCGCCTGCCTCATGAACAGACACTAAACCGCGCGAGCCGTCGCTGCCGGTACCCGATAAAATAACCACAATGGCTCGTTTTTTGGCATCTGCAGCCAATGACTCAAAAAATGTATCGATCGGCATATGGAGGCCGCGGGTATCTTGGCGTTCGGTTAGCAAAAGCTTGTTTTCAACAATTGCCATATTTTTGTTAGGAGGAATAAGGTAAACGGTGTCGGCTTCAACAAGCATCTCATGTTCTACCCGTTTGATAGCCATCTTCGTATGACGATTCAATAGTTCGCTCATCATACTTTTGAAATCGGGCGACAAATGCTGGACAACAATAAAGGCCATACCGGTGTCGGGTGGCATATGGTCGAAAAATGCCTCCAGGGCTTCCAGGCCACCAGCCGAAGCTCCTATACCAACGATATAGGTAGGTTGATGCCGATTATCTTGTTGTATCATGCATTTATCCTTTGAAAATTGTCTTCTTTGAACAATTTGCTGATTTGATCAGGTGGGGATAAGACAGTGACTTGTCTTGGCAAATTTAAAGTTGCCTGATGAGATCACTTAAAAGAAGAGTGTAGTTTTTCTTGCGGTCCGTATCCGTTATATCCGGCAACTGACCGGATTGTTTAAGTCGAGCAATATCTTGCTCCGCCTGTTGCTGTAGCCGATAGCTGGCCGCCGGATGACGCAAAAGCAGTGCCAGCACCGATGCTTCCCAGTTTGTTAGAGGCACGCTGTAGTTTTCATCCATGTAAGCTCTACTCTGCACAATTCCCCGTAATGCCTCAAGGAGGGCAGGTGTGAACTGATCAGGATAGGCTATTGTGGCAGCTTCATGGAAAAAATTTTCGGCGGTTTGGCCATCTTTTAAGTCTAACGTAACCTGGCCAAGCGCATTGAGCGTGGTAACCTGTCCCCACGCATCTCTGGTTGTGCGGCTGCGCTCTAAACTCTCTTGCAGCAGCGTTAGGGCTTCGCCGCGTTCTGTGGAGGACTCAGTAACCTGGCTGAGATAGTGCCCCAAATTTTTCAACGTATGCACTACTGCCCAGTTGTCGCCTACCTCACGGTTGATAGCCAGGCACGCCCGCAGGCCATTTTCAAGCTCGACAGACCTTCTCCGGTCGGTAGCTTGAAGTGTCAACCCTAAGGTGCTGAGCGCATAGCTGCGATAGCGGCTTTCACCCAACGCTTCTAAATCTCTTAAGCTTTGGCGCAGCAGGTGTTCGGCTGGTTCCCATTCTCCGCGATCGTAGGCGACCATTCCCAAAAGTACATTCGAGCGGGCCCCATACAGGGGATCTCCGGCCGCCGCCAATACCGACAAGCTTTCGGTCAATCGCCGGCGGGCGGTATTGTAATCGCCTTGCTGATAAGCCAAAAAGCCCTGCTGATGCAGATCTAAGCCTCTATCCCAGGTGGGGCTGGGCGCATGCAGCGCGGCCAGGCTTTTATGGTACAGCCCCGCCGCCTGCTCAAAGCGACCGAGATACCAATACTGGTTGATATCGGCCACGGTTGTGTTTTGATCAGAGCCAATGGCGTGCTGCCAACCGGCGCGGATGTTATCAGCCTCGGCGTTTAACTCGGCCACTACTTTGGTGTGTTCGGCCTCTTGATATTCGCCGCCGCGCTGCTGCAAAAAAGTAGCGTAGTAGCGGCTGTGGCGGTCGAGCATGGTCTCTTGCTCGTCCGGATTTTGGGCCAGTTTTTCGGCAGCATATTGGCGCAGCAGCTCGTGGATGCTATATCGCCCTGAGGGACTGTGGCGTAAAAGCGATTTGTCGATGAGCGAAGCCAGAACCGCCAGCGTAACTTCGGCCACGGCTTTGGCCGCCTCTTGTTGAAACCCGCCTCGCAAAACAGCCAACCGGCGCAGCCCCTCTTGTTCTTGGGGCTGGAGTAAACTCCACGAATGTTCGAACATGGCTCGTAAACTGCGGTGGCGCATCGGCAAATTTCTGAGCGAGCTGGACAGAAAATCAAGATTGGCCTCAATACCGGCGGCGATTTCAGCACAGGTCGACAGCCGCCGCAAACTGGCCGCCAGTTCCAGTGCCAACGGGGTGCCTTCAACCAGGCGACATATTTTGATAACGTCCGGTAGCTCATCATCACCCAAGGCATAGTCGCCGCGCACTTGACGGGCGCGCTCCATAAATAGAGCAACAGCGCTATATTTTTCAGCATTGGCGAGCGGTGATAATGCATTCGTGTTTGAGGTTTGGAGTAGGTTTGCGGCCGGATAGGTGAGACCGGAAAGTTCAATCACCCACTCTTGGCGGAGGCTGAGGCGTTCGCGCGAGGTTACAAGCAGCTTTAAATTGGGTGTCTGCTGAAGCAATCGGTCTAAAATATGGGCCTCTTCAATAAAGTACTCAAAATTGTCCAGCACCAAGAGTGTTGGCCCGGCTTTTTGCAGGTTAATGATCAACGCATTTAACGGCGAGGCATTCCCGGCGGCAGGCAGTTGAAGTGTATTTGTGATCATCGAAATAAGCAGCTCTGATGAGCCGCCCGGGCTGCTCGATGTCGCTCCATCGGCTAAAACCGCCAGCCCGATAAGGTAAATGCCGCCCTGAAAGTTGGTGACGCCGGTTAAATTTTTGGGGTCGGTGTAGCGCGTAGCAGCCTGCAAAGCCAGCCGCGTTTTGCCGACTCCGCCCGGCCCAACCAGCGTCAGCAGCCGGCAACTGTTGTTTTCCAGATCGGCCATGAGTTGGTGCAGTTCCGTTGCGCGACCAATAAAGGCATCAGATTGGGGCGGCAGATTGTGAGGTGGTGGAGCGTCGGCCGTTTTTAAGCGCTCGTAGAGGGCGGTGGTTTCGGGGGTTGGCTCTACCCCAAACTCGTCATCCAATAGACGGCGGCAGGTTTCGTATTGAGTCAGAGCGGCGTTGCGCTGGCCGTTGCGGGCTAGCAGCGTCATCATCTGCCGGTGAGCCGACTCGCGCCACGGATCCAGTTCCAACAGCCGGTTGGCATAGGTGATGCCCTTGTCGTAGTCACCTTGATGAATGTATTGGGTGATCAAATTTTCCAGCCCATCGAGCATCAGTTCGCGAAAATGTTCGCGCTGGTTAAGCATCCATTCTTCAAACGGCAGCGAGTCTTTGACGTAGATGCCGTCCAGAAAATCGCCCTGATAGAGATCGATGGCTTTTTTCAGCGCGTTTAACTGCGCCTTCTTTTCGCCGGTTTCGATGTTGGTTTGAAAAAGTTCCGTATCGAGTTGAACCGATTCATTCGATTTAAAGGTTACCGTTTGCCGTTCAATCTCAAGAAAGGGATCAACCAGTTTACGCAGGGTTGAAAGCGATTTGGTCAAATTGCGTTTGGCCTTGCCTTCATCCATCTCGCCCCAAAATAAGTCGGCCAATACCTCACGCGTTTGGGGCTGACCGGTAACGGCCAAAAAATAAAATAGTGCTTCGGTTTTGGCTGTACCGAAACCGGTAACGGGTTTGTTGTGCAAACTGACTTGCGGTTGTCCCAAAACTTTAATGTGTAAATCCGTCATAAACCGTTTTGATTCTTTCTCAACTTAGGAGACCTGTTTTCGGTGAGCCGGGGCAGACGGGTTAGCTGTTTATTGCGGTAATGGATTTTTCGCACTTTTTTCGCATTGGGTTACTATACTAGCTAAGACTGCCCGTATTGTGTCTATTGATATTATAGGCGTAATTTCATTCCATGAAAACGCTCGCTAAATTTTTCTTGATTATTGCCATAATGATGGCTTTAACGCCCCCTGTTACCGCTCAAACCGGCCCTGATGCCCTTAAATTCTTCCCGGTTGTGGTAAAAAGTGGTAATACGGTGACAGAGATATCTGTGTTGGCCATGCTGCAAGACTCCAAAGGGTTTATGTGGTTTGGTACCCACGACGGTTTGCACCGTTTTGACGGCTACACTTTGGAGTCGTTTCAGAACGATGTCGACGATCCTTACAGTCTTAGCGCCAACAGCGTTCGTGCTCTGCACCTGGCGGATGATGATGTGTTGTGGATCGGCACCTGGGGCGGCGGCTTGAATCGGTATGATCCCACAACCGGCCAATTCACGCGCTACCAGCCTCACGCCGACGATGCTAACAGCCTCAGCGATGACCTGGTGGTATCGATTGCCGCAGATGCCACCGGATATTTATGGCTGGCTACCAATCAAGGCGGCCTCAATAAATTTGATCCCACAACTGAAAAGTTTACGCACTATCAGCACGACCTGGACGATCCCGCTAGTTTGCTCAGCAACGTCGTCAACGCGGTTATCGTCGACTCCAGCGGGTTAGTGTGGGCCGGTACGGACGATGGTCTTGATCGCTTTGATCCGACCACCGGGCAGTTTGCCCGCGACATCGATGCGCTTACTGCACTGCGCGGAATGCATATTATAGCGCTTTATGAAGATCAAGCTGGTTTGATCTGGGCCGGCACGGAGCGCGATGGCCTTGTTCGACTCGATCCGGCCAGTGGGCAGGTTACAGTTTATCAGCATGACCCTGCTGATCCTGGCAGCTTGGGTGATGATTTTGTCATGAGTTTGCTTGAGGATCAAACCGGAGCGTTTTGGGTGGGTACCCGTAACAGCGGCCTCAATCTGTTTGACCCGGCTACGGAACAGTTTACCCACTATGGCTATGAAGAGGATAATCCTTATTCAATAGCATCTAATCTTGTAATTTCGCTCTACGAAGATCGAACCGGAGCGGTGTGGGTTAGTGCCGGGGGACTAAGTCGCCTTGATCGGGCCAAAGTAAAGTTCAAAACCCATTATCGGCATGAGGAGGGTAACCCTAATAGTTTAGGCAGTAACACAGTTTGGCCTATTTTTGAAGATAGCGACGGCATTGTGTGGATTGGTCTTAACGGTGCTGGCCTAGACCGTATCGATCGCACCACCGGCGAGGTTACCCATTACCGCCACAATCCCGATGATCCCACCAGCCTCAGCAGCGATCGCGTTTGGTCGCTGTTTGAGGACTCGCACGGTGATTTTTGGGTGGGGACTTTTTTAGGCGGATTAAACAAAATGGATCGCCAGACCGGCCGGTTCACCACCTACCAGCACGATCCGGATGATCCGACGAGTCTCAGTAACGACATCGTCATGGATATTTTTGAGGATAGCCACGGTACTCTGTGGATTGGCAGCGGTGATGGGTTGAACCGCTATGATCGCGAGGCGGAACAGTTTACAAGCTACCTGGTTGATCCCAACAACCCCTATGGTCCCTCTAATGCCACGATTCGTGCAATTCACGAGGATTCAGAGGGGATGCTGTGGATTGCCACCATTGCCGGTGGCATCAACCGCTTCGATCCTCAAACTGAGCGTTTTACGCCCTATACGCACAACCCCGACGACTCTACCAGTATTAGCCATGACAGCATCTTTGCTATTCATGAAGACGATGCGGGTAATTTGTGGATTGGTACGGAGGGGGGCCTTAATAAATTTGATCGGGAAACGGAACAATTTACTGCCTATCGTAAAAAACATGGCTTACCCAACGATGTTGTGTATGCCATTTTGGAAGATGCTGAAGGTAACTTATGGCTGAGTACCAACGAGGGCCTTTCGAAATTTAATCCCGCCACCGAAACTTTTCGTAACTACGATAGAAGTGACGGTTTGCAACATGACGAGTTTAATATCTTTAGCTACTTCCAAAATTCTGACGGCGAGATGTTTTTTGGGGGCGTAAATGGCTTCAACGCCTTTTATCCATCCGAAATTAAGGACTATGCTATTATGCCGCCTATCGTCATTACCGATTTGCGGCTGTTTAATGAACCGGTGCCGATTGGGGGCGACTCGCCGCTTCAGCAGCCGATTGAAGTTACCAAGGAACTGGAGTTTGAGCGCGACGATTATATCTTCTCGTTTGAAGTAGCGGCGCTCGATTACAACGGGCCGGACAAAATAAAATATGCCTTCATGCTGGAAGGTTTTGACCAGGATTGGAACTATCGCGATGCGAACAACCGCTTTGTGACCTATACCAATTTGCCGCCGGGAAGCTATACATTTCACGCCAAGGCCACCAACAGCGATGGTTTATGGAGCGAAACAGAGCGAACCCTATCGCTTAATATTGTGCCGACCTGGTGGCAAACCAATTGGTTTAGAGGGGGTGTTGGTTTAATCGGGGTTGGGATAGTGCTGTTGCTGCTGCGGCAGAGATCGATTATTAACGAGATGCAGAAGCAGCAGCTTCGTGAGCAAATTGAATCGCGAACGCGCGATTTGGTCAAGAGCAATGAGCAGCTTCTCAAAGAAATTGTGGAACGCGAAAAGGTGGAAGAGGCACTGCGCCAGCGTGAAAGCCGGACCCGCGCTTTGTTAAACGCCATACCGGACCTGATGTTGAATATGAGCCGCGAAGGTGACGTTTTAGAATTCGAGGCCTTGCAGGCCGGTGTCTACGGCGATCCGGATAGCCTTGTCGGCAGAAATATTCGTGATATTATGCCGCCCCACCTGGGCGAGTTGGCCATGCAGCAAATTACCAAAACCCTTGAAACCGGCGAGATGGCGACGGTAGAATACCAGTTACGCTCTCGCGAGGGTGTCTTGGAAGATTTTGAGACGCGTATGGTTGTTTCCGGCCCGGATGAGGTTATCGGCATGGTCCGTAATATTACCGACCGCAAACAGGCCGAAGCCAAACTGGAAGAAAGTCGCGCCCGACTGCGTGAGCTGTTCACCCAAACGCAAACCGCGCTGGCTGCAACCGAAACTTACGCGCAGCGGCTCAAGTTGCTCAACTCGATGGGACAGCAGTTGAATCTGGCCACCACCGAGCCGGGAATTTTCGACATCGCCACCCGCTCGATCTTGCAAATTATCCAAACCGATAGGGCCAGTATCACCCTTCTTGATGATAATGCCGACACGTACAAAATTCATGCCTGCATTGGTGATAGCGGCGGCCTTGATCTGAACGAACCGATTCCCTTGGCGGGAACGCTCATCGAAGAAGCTATTCAGCAGCGCAAAGCAATTAATATTGCCGATCTTTCAAGGGACGAGTATGCAACGCGTTCGACTCTGCGAGACGGAGGATTTTTGTCGTCTCTGGTTGTGCCGATGGTGGTTGGCGACCGCGCTATCGGTACCATCAACGTTGGCAGCAAGGGCCGCAGTGCTTACGACTCACGCGATGAAGAGCTGCTGCGCCATATCGCCTCTTTTGTGGGGGTGACGGTCGCCAATATGCGGTGGACCGGTGAGTTGGAGTCGGCCAAAGTTAAAGCCGAAAAGCTAAACCAGCAGTTGACTGAGAAAGTGGCTGAGTTGGAAGAAGCCCATGGTGAACTTCGTCGCCAGCGCAACTATCTGGCCGCTCTGCACGACACGGCACTAGAGCTGCTTAAGCGGCTCGATGTGACTAATCTGCTAGAGAGTATTTTGGAACGGGCCTGCCAAATGCTGGATATTTACGATGGTGTGTTTTACCTGGGAACTCCTGAAAGCGATACCCTTGACCAGGTGGCGGCTGTCGGTTTTCCTACTGATCTGCCCAAAACATCGCTCAAAGTAGGTGAGGGGTTGGTTGGTCAAGTCTGGCAGAGTGGCGAAACCATCATCATTCCTGATTATGCTTCCTGGCTAGAACGGTTGACCGGCAAAGCCTATCTGGTAGCCCATTATACAGTTGGCGTCCCTCTAAAAATTGATGAGGTCGTGGTAGGGGTGATTGTGATGGGCTCGACAGACCCGGAGCGGATAATCTCATCCGATGAGATTAAGCTGTTGGAGCAGTTTGCCCGGCTGGCGGCTATCGCAGTGGATAATGCCCGGCTCTATAATCAAACTTTGCAAGCCCGAGAAGCTGCGGAAGCCGCCAATCGGGCTAAAAGCGCCTTTTTGGCCAATATGAGCCACGAATTGCGCACACCTTTGAACGCCATTTTAGGCTTTGCCCAACTGATGGAGCGCGATGCGAATATTCCTGAAAACCATCAAGAAAATCTCACAATTATCAGCCGCAGCGGCGAGCACCTGTTGTCGCTCATTAACGATGTGCTGGAGATGTCGAAAATTGAGGCCGGCCGGGTAACGTTGCACGAGCAAAATTTCGATCTGCATCGCTTGCTGGATGATCTGGAAGATATGTTCCGGCTGCGGGCCGAGGAAAAGGGGTTGCAACTCATTTTTGAGCGCACATCTGATGTTCCGCGCTATATTCGGGCCGACGAGAGTAAGCTACGGCAGGTGTTAATCAATCTGTTGGGCAATTCCGTCAAATTTACTGAGGAAGGCGGAATTTCTCTCCGGGTTCGGCTCAATGGTCAGTCGGCCAACCCATCATCTGACCAAGCCACCCTTCACCTTTACTTCGAAGTGACCGATACCGGCCTTGGCATTGCTCCCGACGAGTTGGATCGCTTGTTTGAAGCATTTGTGCAAACCAGCAGCGGTGAGCGCATGCAAGAAGGCACCGGCCTGGGGCTGCCGATTAGCCGCCAGTTCGTTCGGCTGATGGGGGGCGATTTCAACGTAAGCAGCGAAAGCGAACAGGGTTCGACCTTTGCCTTTGATATTTACGTAAAACCGGCCGAGGCGGTTGAGGCTCAAAGCAAACCTCAAAGCCGGCGGGTGGTGGGGTTGGCCCCTAACCAAGCTCAGTATCGCATTTTAGTGGTTGAAGATACCTGGGCCAACCGCAAGCTGCTGGTCAATCTACTGGAACCGCTTGGCTTTGAGGTGCGTGAGGCTGTCAATGGCCAAGAGGGGCTGGAGTTGTGGGAGACGTGGCATCCCCATTTAATTTGGATGGACCTGCGCATGCCGGTAATGAACGGCTACGAAGCCGCGCAGCAAATCAAGGCATCGGACAAAGGGCAAGCCACAATCATTATTGCCCTTACGGCCAGCGCTTTTGAAGAGCAGCGGGCCGTGGTGCTGTCAGCCGGTTTCGATGATTTTGTGCGCAAGCCATTCCGTAATTCTGATATTTTTGATAAAATGGCCAAGCATCTTGGTGTCCAATATCAATATGAAGCAGCCGGTGCTGCGGACAACGGGCATCAAAAGCGGGCCTCGCTGGCGGCAGATGATCTGTTGGCCCTGCCTCAAGAGTGGGTAGCCGAACTGCATCAAGCAGCAATCCGTGGCAAGGGCAAGGCTATTTTTGAACTACTTGATAAAATTCGGCCCAAGCATGATCCATTAGCCGATGCCTTGGGCCAATTGGTGCATGATTTTAGATTTGATAAAATTGTTGAGCTAACCCATAAAGATTGAAACTATAGAGACAGGCTAAAATCTGGCCTGATAAAGCGTCGAAATTTACTTTTGCCTGGCCGATTACTGTCTATCACCTTTTTAATTGATGGTCTCGTTGAGGAGAAACTTAATGACCAATCCAGCCACCGAATCCTATATCCAAACCAAAGGCGACATCTTGATTGTTGATGACACGCTGCCCAACTTGCGCGTGCTATCCAGTATGTTAACGGAGCAAGGTTATGAAGTGCGCGGTGCACCCAACGCCCAAATGGCCTTGATGATTATCGAAGCCGAGCCGCCGGATTTGATTCTTCTCGATATCAATATGCCTGGCATGAATGGATATGAACTGTGCGAGGCGATCAAAGCCAAGCCCGGCAGCAAAGATATTCCGGTGATTTTTATAAGTGCCCTGGATGAAGTGTTGGATAAAGTTAAGGCTTTTTCGGTTGGTGGGGTAGACTACATTACCAAACCTTTCCAAATTGCCGAGGTATTGGTGCGGGTGCGTACGCACCTGACCATCCGTACATTGCAGCAGCAACTTCAACAAACCAATGCTGATATACAACAAGCCAATGCCGACCTGCAAAAAGCCAACATCGAGCTTTTAGAGGCTAATTTGGCCCTGCAAGCCAGCAATCAAGAGTTAGATGCATTTGCTCGCACCGTGGCCCACGATCTCAAAAACCCATTCTCGTCCATCGTCGGCGTGACGGATCGACTGAAGGATGATCTGGCTCAACTAGAAAGCGAAAATCCATCGACGCTGAAGTTGCTGGAACAGATAGAGCATGGCGGGCAGCAGGGGGTTAAGGTTATCGATAATTTGCTGTTACTGGCCTGGGTACGCAAAGGTGAGGTTGAGGTTAAACCGGTTGATATGGCCGGCGTGGTGAGTCGGGTTCAGGAAAGTTTGGCTGATATGATCCAGTCCTCTCAAGGTGAGTTAATTGTGCCGTCTCGGTGGCCGGTAGCGTTAGGATACGAACCCTGGCTAGAGGAAGTATGGGCCAACTACATCAGCAACGGTCTGAAGTTTGGGGGTGAGCCGCCCCGCCTAGAGTTAGGAGCCACCCCCCTGGCCAGTGGTCAGGTTCGTT
>JAGRBY010000430.1 GCA_020433835.1 Anaerolineae bacterium
ACAAACACTACCTTTGCACTTTAAAGAATTATGGCAAGAAACCAGGGTTTTTAGCGTTAAAAAGAGCGCTTTTTGCCGCAAAAGGTTATCAATGCGGTATCAAAACCCTGGTTTCTAAAAAAGTGCAAACATAGTACTACCAATTTTCAACGAATTTTCCAAACATGTGTAATGAAATCGAAACTTCGGTGTACATTGAATTGAACCCACTTTCATCTGGGCCCGGGTAGGAGTGGAAATTTGCTCAAGTTATTCACGAAAGAGACGGCGCCGGCAAAAACCGATGCGCCTTCACCAGAATTAGATTTTGCCGATCTCTTCCGTAGTTACTATCGGCGAATGTATAACTATCTGTCGTATCGTGTTGGTGCGAAGGATGATGTCGAGGATTTAATCAGTGTGGTCTTTGAGAAGGCGTATGTCCATCGAGACCAGTATGACTCGACTAAAGGGGCTTTTTCAACCTGGCTTTTTCGAATTGCCCGAAACACCTTAGCCAATTACTACCGTACGCGACAGCGTCGCTCGGCCTGGGAAGCGGATAGTGAAATACCGGATGATTTTGCCTCTGGGGAGGCACAGCCTGAAACGCAGATCATCCGGCGGGAAGATATCATCAAGTTGTTGCACGGCGTCGAACAGTTAAATGAGCGCGATCAGGAGATCATCAGTCTCAAGTTTGCAGGACGACTCAATAATGATGAGATTGGTACCATCATGGATATGACAGCCAATAACGTTGGAGTTGTTCTTTATAGAGCGCTACGCCGGTTGCAGAAGCAGTTACAGGAGAATGCGTCATGAACGAGCAAGAATTGGCGCAATTGTTATCAGAACAACTTGATCAGATGTTTGAGGGAGAGGCCATTGACTTTACGGCGGTGATGGATGAGCTACAGATGCCGTTGCAGCTAGGTCAGCAACTGTCTGCTGTCGACTTTCCGCCTAGCCCGGTAGCGGAAGCTGCCTTTGAGAGTCAATTGGCTAATTGGTTTGGACCAAGCGCGGGCCCGGCTTTCCCCGTTACGGGGTTATCGAAAACCGGACTTTTCTACACAATTGTGGCCCTTGTCGGTGTTGGGTTAGGCGTGCTGTTTTTGCTGAGTAGTCTGCTTTGGTCAGGCTCGGGTGAGGAGGTCACGCCAGCGGTAACGCTGCCAGCTACGAAGCAAGAAACAACGTCGGAATCGCCCGCGTTTGGTCCCCCTATAAATGAAGAAACAGTAACCGTTGTTCCTACTGCATCGTCCAATCAGGTAGAAGCAACGGCCACAAAAATCATAAACGCGCTGGAAGATACCATCCCCTTAAAGCCCAACGCATCGCAGGGAGATGCACTTCCTAGTGCAACACCAACAACCACCATAGTGGATTCGTCGCCTGAAGTTGTTTCTGATCCCAATAATCCAAGCAGTGGCGATGAAAGCGAGCAGGGTAGCTCAGCCGGTGAAGGCGATAGTAATACGTCTACCACAGATAGCGACCCCATTGGTGACCATGATCGCGGTCATGGCAACGATGCCGACGGCTTTGATGAAGACAATCCCGGTAACAGCAGCGGCGTGTCCGATAACGGCGGCGGCAATCTATCACCCGGTAATTTTAGCCAGGGTAATAGTGGTGGCTCTTCCGGCAATGGTGGCCAAAGTAACGGGAGCAATGGGCAAGGTAGCGATAATGGTAATGGCGGCGGTAACGGCGGTGGTAATGGCAAAGGAAATGGCAAAGGTAAAGGCAAAGGAAAATAGACGGTCCTTGGTGAACTGAAAAAGCTGGTAATCACTTAAAGCCGTTCTATAAAAATTATTCGCTGGAGATAAACGTATGCACTGATATTGACATCACTATCACACCATAAACCTATCAACAAGTTTGGGAACCCATTAGGAGTATTTATTATGTTTCGAAAAACGTATAAGTTTACTTTAACAGCACTTATTATTTTATTTTTTGGCTTGAATTCACTCGTTCAGGCCGCCCCTCCCGTACAAGAGAATACTCAAAATGATTCATTAGGCGACTCTTTTAATTTAGATGAAGAAGGCAACGTCATTGATGAAGCAGAGGATAGCGGCGGGAATAATCTCGGCACTATCATGTCCGGCAAAAATGATAACGATGATGAAATTGAAGAGCCGGCGGAAGAAGAAGAGCCTGCTGATGAGACCAGCGATGAATCCTCTGACGAAGAAGACGATGAATTAGATGACACTACAGACGAAGAGAGCGGCGATGGGGAAGTGGAGGATGACACTTCGGATGAGACAACAGATGAAGAAGATGATGGGCAAGAAGAAGACGAATCCTCTGATGATGATGCAACTGATGAAGAGGATGCTGAAGAGACAGGCGAAGTTAAACAGCATCCGGTAGCGGCAGCCATTGCTGAATATTTCGATGTTCCTTATGAAGAGGTAAAAGGCTTGCACGATGACGGCTACGGCTTCGGTAATATTGCCAAAGCTTACTTTTTCTCTGAAAAGCTCAACCAAATGAATATGAATATTGAAGGATCAACAGTTCTGACTCCCGAAGATTTACTCAGTGAAGCTCACGGATCAGGCTGGGGAAATGTTCTCAAAGAGAATGGAATCCATCCGGGCGCTGTCGGTAATGGGCAAGGTAAGAAGGAGATGCAAGCCAAACAATCGGGTAAATCCAATAAATTTGGCGAGACCGAAGGCGACAGTATTTCTCAATTTTCCGGCCAAGGCGGCGGTAATGGTAAAGGCGTTGGTAACGGTAAAAACAAAGATAAAGGGTTTAGTGCCAAATCAAGTGATGACAACGGCGGCGATAAAGGTAACGGCAACGGTAACAAAGGTGGTAACGGTAAAGGTAAAGGCAAGGGTAAAAATAAGTAGGTAAGTTATACAATCGTCGTTGAAAAGGGTGATAGTCATTACGGCTGTCACCCTTATTTTTGAAAACCAAGATGTAATATTAATTCCCCACGGAAAACCCCATGAAGAATAATAAAATGACTCCCAACCTATCATCACCATACAAACATTATCTGCACTCTATATTTAGTTTGTCTATACTCATCATACTGGCTTTGGTGGGTTGTAGTACATCTCCAGAGCAAACTCATACCGTCGCTGCGTCCTCACCGACCGCGATTGTGAAAGAGCAGGTTGCTGAAATACCCACCTCTTCGCCAATAGCCACACCCACACCGATCGAAGAAGCGAAGACGCATATTGAGCTAACCGATTCAGAAAATGAAACCTTAGTGCTCGAGCCTGTCAGCGATGCCATCTCCGAATCCGAACCTGAATTTGAGCCTGAAATGAGCGAAATCACTTTCGCCCTTGATGCATCGGAGAGCTTTCAGCCAATTGAGGCGAATATCCTGTTTACAAAAGGCATTACCGAAATTCATGCTATCTTTGATTACCAGCACATGTCGACTGATTATACATGGGAGCGCGTTTGGTATCTGAACGATAAAGAGATATCCCGCGTTAGCGAAGCATGGGACAGCGCTGAGTCGGGCACGTTTGATTATTTTATCGACAACGGGGGCGCTCCTCTGCCTGCCGGCGATTGGCAATTGGAATTGTATATTGAAGACAAACTAAAGGCTCTTGGTATCTTTGTTATTGAAGAAGAGGAAGAGGCGTCTGTAAGCGACTTCTCGATGTTGGTCTATACCCAATGTAGCGGCGATCACAACGACATCTATGTGGCCGACATCAATAATGGTGCCCAACAGCTCATTGTTAACAACGGTTCCGGCCCGTCGTGGTCACCCGGTGGTGATGCTGTCTTCTTTTACGGCGAGAGCGGCGTCGACAGACAGGTGCGAGACGGGTTAGAATATGTTTTTGACGGGGTAAGCAATGGTCTGGCGGCTGTTAGTACTAACCCCATACCAACCACCATCAATCAACTTAATATTTTTCAAAATCTGGAATGGAAACAAGGATCGGCACGTTGGGCCAATGTATCACCTGATGGCACCATGATCGCTTACGATGCAGCTCCAGGCGGTGATTATCGTATCTACTTTTTAGGTACCGAAACCAACCAGCAGTTTCGCTATGAGCTAATCGGCGAACAGGGCGATTGGTCACCCGACAGCCAACGGTTTGTCTATCGATCAGGACGTAACGGCCAGACGGGAATATGGATTTCCAATCGCGATGACTCGGGGCATACGCTGCTCACCAATAACGGGACCGACTCTTTCCCCGCCTGGTCACCCGATGGTCAGACTATCGCCTTCAGCCGTGAGGAGAGTGGAAATGTCGATATTTATACTATTAATGTCGATGGGAGTAATTTACAGCGTCTAACTACCACACCGGGACATGATACACTGCCTACCTTCACCGCTGATGGCGACATCATCTTTAGAACATCGCGCACCGGTACGTGGGCCATTTGGCGCATGGGGCCAGACGGATCTAACCCCACCGAAATTATCGCCAATGCCTGTGTTGGTAGTGAGTGGGCCTACAGTAGAATGGACGTTTGGCCGTAAATCCTTACAATGATGGGTGTTGGATAAATCGATAATTGGATTGTTGACGGATTGTTCTATTAAAATAGCCAACAATCCAATCAACCCCCATTACTTTTAGGAGGATTTTTATAATGTTTGTTGTTATGAACCGAATTCCGGTAAACCCGGATTATGCTGAGCAGTTTGAAGAACGATTCACCAATCGTGCCCGCGAGGTCGATAAAATGAAGGGCTTTATTCGAAATCAAGTTTTGCGGCCGGCAATGCCTGATAAACCTTATGTGGTGATGACCTTCTGGGAATCGAAAGAGGATTTTGAGAATTGGGTGAATTCTGATGCCTTTAGAAAAGGCCACGCAAAATCGGGTACTCTACCTCAAGATGCTTTCAAGGGGCATAGTGAGTTAGAGAGTTTTGACGTGATTTTGGATACTGCCTAAGGCAGGTTATTGTAAACTAAAAGCCTCACTGACAGCCACAATAGAGACAAATGGCCCATTGATACTTTAAGGGAGCGGCGTTATACTGGCAGCATCCCTAATGTTAAAAATTCCTCAATAGCACCTTTATTCGATAACACTATCCCACATGGTCGCTTTAGTAAGCGATGAGAAATTTGTCATTTTGTCATGAGGAATGAAGCATAAAGTTATGGAGATCTGGATGGCTGAAGAGCAGGGGCAAATTTTAGTTGTTGATGATAGTCTACTAAATCGCCGTAAGTTGTCTCTAGGCTTAGAGCAACAGGGGCATACGGTTACCTTAGCCGATAATGGTAAGCAAGCGCTACATTTGCTTCAACAGCACCAATTTGATTTAGTATTGCTCGACATTTTGATGCCCGAAATGGACGGTTATCAAGTGCTGGCTAAGATGAAGCAAGACAGCGTACTGCGCGATATCCCTGTTATCGTTATCTCTGCTCTCGATGAAATAGAAAGCGCCGTTAAATGTATTGAGATGGGGGCCGAAGATTACCTTTTAAAACCGTTTAACCCCATTTTACTAAAGGCGCGTATTGGGGCCAGCTTGGAAAAAAAACGCCTGCGTGATCAAGAGCAGGCTTATTTAGAAAAACTTCAAATTGAGCAGGAGAAGTCAGAGCGTCTCCTGCTCAATATTTTACCCAAGCTCATCGCTGATCGGCTAAAGCAAGGTCAAAGTATCATCGCCGATAGTTTTGATGATGTTACGGTGCTTTTTGCTGATATCGTGGGCTTTACAACGTTATCCAGCCACATTCCTCCCACACAGTTGGTGAACATTCTCAACGAAATATTTTCAATGTTAGATCAACTTACGGAAAAACATAATTTAGAGAAAATCAAAACCATTGGTGATGCTTATATGGTTGTTGGCGGCTTACCTACCCCGCGTGCCGATCACGCCCGGGCCATTGCCGATATGGCCTTAGAGATGCAAGATGCGATTGCTCAGTTGCAATTAGATAGCGGTCAATCGCTTAATATTCGGACCGGCATCCATACCGGGCCGGTTGTGGCCGGTGTTATAGGGGCTAAGAAATTTAGTTATGATCTGTGGGGCGATACAGTCAATCTTGCCAGCCGCATGGAGTCGCATGGGGTGGCCGGCTGTATACAAGTTACGCAAGAAACCTACTCGCTTTTGAAAAATGACTATACGTTTGAGTCACGGGGTTTGACAGCCGTAAAAGGCAAAGGCAATTTGCCGACATTTTTTCTTACGGGAAGAAAATAGCACTACTCTATACGTGTCGTACATCAGAACATCGTTCCGGTATTGAGGGCAGAAGGCTAAGAAATTGAGTTGAACCTTAACAACAGAATAA
>JAGRBY010000431.1 GCA_020433835.1 Anaerolineae bacterium
CTGCGCAAGCGCCATAAGGTTTGGCGCAAGTTATTCCGCGCACTGGCTTCATCGGAGTCGGGCCACAGCAAACCGGCCAGCTTCTCGCGCCGAATCGTCTTGTCTGCATTCAGCAGCAGGTAAGCCAACAGAGACTGAGCCGGTCGCAGGGGAATGTCGATAACCTGACCGTCCCGTTTTATCTCGAACTTTCCAAGTAAGCGAACCTCGAGCATTGTGGCTTTCCAAAGTATTGAAAACGGCTGAGATTAGTCCATCACATGGCGAGAGCATTGTAACACGGCGGTAATCCTAAATCAAGGAGGAGAAAGGAATTAAGAATTATGAAGGATGAATTATGAATTATTCTCTAATCTCCCAATCTCTAGTCTCCAGTCTCCTAATCTCCAATCTCCAAATAACGCTGAGTTAACGCAGCCACAGACGCTGTTATAACACCGCTTTGCTACACTGGGTTCAAATCAAAACAACATCACCCCGGCCACGGTTGGGGATATTCAATAGAGGAGTTATAACGATGAATCCCATCACAAATTTTGAACTCGGTAAAATGCAACATCGCGAATATGAAGCAGAGGCCAGCCGCTATTGGAACCAAACCACCCCTGATAACGAGCAGCGCAGCCTGTCACCCAAGCACAAGCTGGTTTTAGCTTTGAGCAGTATTGTAACGTCTATTGTGAAGAAATAGTTCGTAAAAAAATTGCACCCTAAAAAGGGACGCACTTTAGAATTGGGGCAACCGACACGCGTTGAAACACTGAAGCTCTGAAAATGATGATTTCACTGAGTTCCGTATTTTAATCTAATAAGACTTACGCAATTGGGTATATTGAATAAGGTGGCAGTCACTTTGCAATAGGGTATATTGCTTCCGTCATCCGGGCGTAAACCAATCCCTTTAAAAAATTTCATGCACTTGACACCCTCAAAAAAGGGCGGTATCATTTTAATATCTTTCCTTTCTGAAGTGGGATTTGTAATTGTTATAAATACCCCACGTGAAGTTCACGTGGGGTATTTATATTTCCGGCCTCAATCCGGGAATTGCTCAGCCAACAACTCCTCAAGCTGCACGCGATGCAGAATGGCGTGCATTACCGCGTGTTCCAGCATCGCCTCCACACAATAATGCGTTCCCCAATTGGAAAGATGTTCCGGCTGGTCGAAGCGCTCTTCCTCGACCTCTGCCAGAGGGAACTGCCAGCGGTCGATGAGGTGCGCCAGATAGGCATCGGCCTCACCCTCGATCTCCTCCGGTAGCGGGGGCATTTCAATCTTCGGGTCATGCAAGATCAGTTTGTCGCACATCCAGACCATATAGCTACGGGCCGACATAAAAACGTGGTTTAACAACATATCCAATGAAACATAATTGGGATCGTCAGTTTCAGGCAGTTGCAAGTGCGCGGCTTTGGCCTTGCGCCACACGGTCAGAAAATCCTGTAGATATTGACCATTTAGAAAGACCATTGTTCGGGCTGCATCAAATTTGTAGGGGGGTAATGTGTTCATATTAATCTCCTCTCTCAATACGCCTCGCCCCCACCCCCTCTTCCCAAATAGGGAGAGGGGGTGTCACGTCAGTGACGGGGTGAAGTCTAAAACTTTTTTATTGACCGTTTGTCTCAAGTGAGACTATCCTACTCCCTTGAAATAAGATTTGTGGGACAAACTTAATAGACAAAACGGATATAAAGACGTGCAATCCAGCTCCGTCACTCCCGCATGCTTTTAGCGGGCGTCCACATCCAATGAGCCGACTGGATGCCCGATAAAGACATTCGGGCATGACGTAAGGCCTTTCATGGGTCGATGTTTATCTGACTTATCTATAAGTTTGTCCTACGGTGATTTCCATTGCCGATGCCGTCTCAACTGAGACCAGCGGACTCCAATCTTAATTCGTCATCCTTACTTTTCGGGGGACTGAACCGTAAAAGCCGTATCGTTCGAACCCGACCCTACGGATGACCCCGCTTGTTTTGCCTGATTATACACCATCATCCCCAGAAAACTATCCAGCAGCCCCGTTTGGCCATTACCACTGACCGAGACATCGGGCACGATGCGCAGGCCGTTGTCGCCGATAATCTGCATCAGTTGTAAAGCCGTATAACCCTGTATTCCCAACGCATCAACACCAGCATGATAAGCTTTGGCCTTGGCATCTCCCGTGGCCTGAATAGCCGACGCTTCACCATTGGCTTCCAGCCGAATCGCCTCGGCCCGCCCTTTGGCTTTCTCAATATCGGCATTAGCCTGCAGCTTCGAAATTTCAACGCCCCGTTCAGCCTTGACCATCTCTTGTTGAATATCAGCCAACGAGGTTTCGCGCACAAGCTCCTGGCGCTGCTCTTGAGCCATCTTCTGCACTTCGTACGTTTTTCGCTGCTCTTCGGCAATCTTGCGGTCGGTCTGGGTCACCATCAACGAGTCGGGCAAGCCGATGTCGCCAATTAGCGTGTCGATGGCTTCGACATCATAATGGCTAAGCGCTTTGTAAATATGGCTGGCTGCTTCCCCCTGGCGTTCGCTCCGGCCACCCAAAAAATCTAAAACCGTGTACGATTGGGCCGCGTTGCGAAAATAGTTGCCCACAATTGGCTGTAAGACGTGGTCAACCAGGTTTTGCACAGAGCCGACCCGCGAAATGACTTTCGGCGCTTCCTGGGCCCCAATGTGAATGATTTGCGAGACATCCAAATTGAAGGCAAAACCATCTTTAGAGCGCACGGTAATGGGCGACAGGTTAGCGTCGTAGGAATGCACCTCAGAGCGCACGGCCCAGTTTAACACAATATTGGTTGTGGGAACCAATTCAACCTTCATAACCCGATTATTGATGGGATGCTTGCCCGGGTTGAGCGGCGTCACCCACACGCCTTTGTGGCCCGGTTCAACCAGGTTGCCGTGCTTGAAACTCACGCCGCTAACATCCTCCATCGGCTGCCCAACATACGAAATCACAATGCCGACGTGTCCGATGGGAATTTGGGTCATCGGCACCTGCTCTACTTTTACAAACCAGGGGTTCAAGTTCCAGGAACCGGACAGCAGTACTTGCTCCTGCAAACCGCGCCGCCCGCCGTTATCCAAAAACTTCTGCGCGTTTTGAAAATTATCGTGACCGGTAACGGGCGGGCCGGCAATTTCGCCCTCATCAATGGGAATTCCGTCAAGCGTGGTGACAATACCGACCATATCCGACTCAACCGAATAAACCGACAGATCTTCCGGGTCCATATCATAGGTTTCGGCATCTGCCTCTAGGATGACGTTAAACAGAGCTGTATTAATGCGATACGTCCCCCCGGTTAAGATACCCAACTGCCGGCCCTTCTCGCCGTTGCTCGTTAAAAACTTGCGAGCATCCTGAAAGTTATCACAATCAACTATCTTGCCTAAAATGCGTTGCGATGGAATGGAGACGCCGTCAGCCGCCATCACCAGGGCAATTTGACCGGGCGGCACAACCATCACCGGCACCCTTTCGACCTTGTACTGGATCAACCAATAACCAAAATGCCAGCCGGGCGGTAATGTATCGGCTTGATAACCGGCCTCATTATTGAGCGCAATCAATTTTCCAGGCGGCAAAGACTTTCCAAACTTACGAACGACAATACCGACCTGATCTTCTCTAATTGTGACTAAGCCTGCCAAACGTGTTGCAAATGGAATGGTTACAATAAGCGCAACAATCACTAGAATGACAACAAAAACAGGGCCCATGGTTGCAATCTCCTTTATACGAGCCAGCGTAAAATAATGTATTCTTTTTTCCTAAAATTCTGGGTTGAGGTTAAGCTTATATCCCTTGACCACCTACTCCTTTTATACCGTAATTATCACATAAATTAGCCTTATTGACAACACTATCCGCAACCCAATCAAGCAAACCAATTGTGGTCTGGAGCCGGAAACGGCTAACTCTGAACACCGGCGGCGTTGTATTTAACAAAAACACGCCATCGGTCCAGCCGAAGGCCCGGCAGACGGTAGAAATAGGTGTTTAGGACATTATTGGCCCATAAATCCCGTAGAATGAACACCCTCGGCTAGCCGAGGCCGCTCATTCCAACAGAAACAACGCATTTGCGTTGCCCAACGTAATCGTTCTGTTGGACAGCGTTAAAGTTGCGTTGCCGAACGTAATCGTTCTGTTGGAAGCATTAAATTCGCGTTGCCGAACGTGTTCGTTCTGTTGGAAGTGTTAAATTCGCGTTGCCGAACGTGTTCGTTCTGCTGGAAACCTTAGGCTCGGCTAGCCGAGGGCGTTCATTCCGGTGAAAAAAGGCGGCGCGGTGCAGCCGAGCATCCCCAATCAACGCCGATTTATCTTCTTCAGCTTTATTATCAATACCGAAATTCGTTTGAAACCAACACATTTCATCACGCCATGCGGGCATGATGAAGCAGATACCTAAACGGGCTGGTCTCATTCTGTTTTTAGCAAACACTATGTGACTGTTACGTGAATAACGGCTTATCTGCGTATCATCGCCAAATTTTTAAGGTCAGATAGACATATTAGCTAAATATGGTTATACTGGCATAAAGGAGAGGTCAACAAACTTTATCAAATCCTGTTCCAGCACACCACCTTGATAGGAGTTGCCTCATGATAAGTATCCGTTTAGCGAACCAGAGTATTTTGCACGTTTACTTCCCTGAATCCAATAAACGTGCGAATGTTATCGCCTTAGGCAAGAAGTATACGGCCTATGAAAAAGCTCTCCCCCCGAAAAAACAAAACTTATTCACCCCCATTATCAACGGTTTGCTGCAACAAATTCTTGAGCACGAAGAGAAAAGTACAGCCGGTGAAGCCCAGCGGGCAGTGGCCTCGGGCGTGGCTTCGGCTTTAGAACGGCGCTCTAAAGAATTAGTCGCCTCGATGATGAAAACGATTGACGCAGCCTTTCCCAACCAACCGGCTAAAGCCCAGGAGTGGGGCTTTTACACCAAAAAGCGAACGTCTAATAT
The DNA here is from genome assembly GCA_020433835.1 of Anaerolineae bacterium. The sequence continues at coordinate 4,990 of JAGRBY010000431.1, forward strand.
TTTAACGCCCAAAACCCAAAAAGATCGGCTGGCGGTCATGGAGTCCTACATTGCCAAAGAGGAAAGTCGCCCTGAGGCCGAGCGTTTTACCATCCCCGCTCTGGCGGAGGTTATCGACAATGTCCAGAGCTATAAGGCGACTATTCAGGCGCGAGATGCCGGACAGTACCAGCGCGAAGCCCATATCAACGCCAGTAATGAGTTGGTCAAATCGCTGGCCCAATATTTGCAACTAGCAGCGGGAGTTATTGTGGGATATAACTATCATCTCAAGATTTCGCGCGATCTGCAACGTTGGGGCTATAAGGTGGTTGAACAAAGGCGCAGTAGCAAGCCAATAACGGATGAGATGAACCCCGCCACTGAGAACGGCCTGACCAATGGGAATGATACGTTTTTACCCGATACTCCCCCGGACACCACAAATTCTCTCGACACCGATTAAAAGCGAATAGCGTTAGACGAAAGCTTTAGAGCTTACCTATGGTAACTCGGCACAGCCCAACTGCATCGACCACAGCCGTTCGGCCGGCGGAACAAGACTGAATCAACGGGCGGCCTGGCTCAACCTCGGCACCGTGCGCCACCATACTGCGTGGCCAATCCATAGGTACTCATTCTGCTTGCCACGGCATATCCACTTTACCAGGAGGCGGGCGAAGTGTCATCGGTCTCGGGGTCGGATTGGAAGCAAAAAGCCCTCTCGAATGTGAGAGGGCTTGCTGTTGGCGGAAGTAAGCTCGCCGAAGGCTTTGGCGATAGTTTTGTGGGCGGCGAACTCGGCGGAGTTCTCAGAACACGACCCGATTTTTTGTTATGCGTTTGGCCTTGCCAGCTACTTGACAACTACTATAGCTGCTTTGTCCAGGAAACGCATAAGGAGTTTCTATGAACTTCATGTGGATTATTTTGATAGATGTTGCTGAACTTTCGCCATAATGCGGGCCTTTGGTTAGTGCGTATTGCGTAGTGCGTATTCAGCTATTCTTTACTTACTACGGAATACGTTCTACGCACTACGCTACGAACTGTGCGGCGGAAAACTTATGATACGCTCAATTTTGTAATCTACTTTTTGACAACGCCTGCTTTTTCCATACAATACCATCCATCTGGATGGTAAACAGATGGCAATCAGATGGAGAATGGATGATATGGCCGGAGATACGGAAAAAATCACAATCAATTTAGGGTTTATCGACCTGGGACAAATCGACCTCTTAGTGCAGGAAGGGTTCTATTCTAACCGCACCGACTTTATTCGAACGGCTATTCGCAACCA
>JAGRBY010000432.1 GCA_020433835.1 Anaerolineae bacterium
ATAGAGCGACCGCGCTGAACTCACCAATATGTTCAGCTTGGCCGGGAGGCGGTACGGGCAAACCCTGTATTTCAAACGTCCATTCACCAGGTAGGTTCAGTCGCTCCCGGGAGGTGACCAACAATTTCACTGCCGGGGCACAGGCTAACAACTCGGCCAGAAGGCCAACGCCCACCAACAACTGCTCGAGGTTATCCAACACCAGAAGCAGCTGTTTGTCGCGCACATAGTTCATCAGTTGTCGATGGGGTTCAACCGTGCCGGAAAACGCAAAATCGAGGGCATCAGCAATGGCCGGAACAATGAACTGCGGTGAATTGAGGGAAGCGAGCGGCACAAAACACACGCCGTCGGAGAATAACTCGGCTTGCCTCAAGGCTGTTTCAAGAGCCAGCCGGGTCTTACCAATACCGCCTGGGCCGATTAACGTCACAAGCCGACACTGAGGATCATCTAGCAGTCGAGTCAGCGCAGATAATTCAGCTTCCCGTCCGATCAGTGGCGTGGGTGGGGTAGGGATGCGGTGTGTCGCCTGGAGGTGGCCGTGGTCGGTCACAAGACTCGCTGCCGGCCGGGGTGCGACCGCAGCCAAGCGCTCGACACGTAAGTGGCCACGGGCGACTTGCAGAAACACCGGCCGCCGGTCGGGCGGGATACGGAGACAGTCGGCTAGCAGTTCGGCCAGTTGCCGAGAAGGTCGTCGCTCATCGGCTTCGATCTTGCGCAGAGCCGACACGGAGCAGCCAACACATTGAGCCAGTTGGGCCCGGGTCAGGTCAAGCGTTTTGCGTTGTCTGGTAACCCAGCTCCCAAATGAAGCTTCAGCCTCCATTCGCCCCTCCCTCGCTGCCCTGCCTGGAAGGCACTCGGATCACCCATAGCCGATAATAACTCTATTATATCACAGATTGGGGCATTTATTGTAACACATTTAGGGACACTTTCCGGGGCAGTTAGTGACCCCAAATCAGGTCGGTTGTGTGGTTTAATGCTACTAAATCAAGCAACCAGGGCGGATTATTCCCATCACCCGCTCCCACTGAGATACATAGTGAAATTTAATCATTGCAGGTACACACTATGACCTTAAATGATATGTCCCAACCCAACCCATTTCTGCACGACCATGCCTGGCAGGCCCTCATTGAATTCACCCTGCCCAGGGAGTCCAACAGTGCGTATGTGGCTGCAGACCGGGTTGTCGAGGCGATGCAAAGATTGAACTGGCCGGCAGCACTTCTGGAGCAGCTCAAATTCACTCTTGCCGGGGCTACCGGGTACGTAATGGCACGTGCGGACTACTATGGCTCAGAAACGCCGCTGATCATTCGGGTCCTGATCCCAAAGGATGACCTGGTGATCAGGGAAGCCGATCAACCCGGCACTGAGCCTAACCAAGGTCAGGCATCGGACAGACAAACGCAGCAGGCCGGCCCATCACTTGCGCGCGGCTGGGGGTACTTTCTGGTTCAAAAACAAGAGGATGATCCGCAGCCCTCAACCGGAAGCGCACATCACACAATTGAATTGTTTCTATACCGTGAGAGATGAACCGTCTCGAAAACATCGGGACGAGCGGAGGAAATTTGGGTAAAAAGAAGGTCTTACCAAAGGTTTAAACTAAACACGTGTATTGTATTTTTCTTAGAACAGACAGGAGCAGAAAATGATGGATCATAATTCACTATTACTCGAAATTGCCCGCCAGCGGCAGCAAGAAAGGTTACGACAAGCTGAAGCCGAGCGTCTCTACAGGCAACTAAAGCGAAATCGGCCCAATTTACTTCAGCAAATTGGCCATCGTATGACCGATGCTGTTCGGCAATTCATAACCCACATTCGACCGCATCCGGCTACACCTCCTTTGGTCATCAGTAGCACTATAAAGTCAAAAGGAGAAACCAACAATGCAAAACCTTAAACAAACCACAATTATTATTTTAATGTTGTTTACCATCATAACCCTGACAGCCTGCGGAGGAGTGGCCAAGGCGCAGCAGGCCCCCAAGGTTACGATCAAAGCCTACGACTATTCATTTGAGGCACCCACCCAAATTGAAGCCGGTCTGGTTTCGATCACCCTGAAGAATGAGGGGCAAGAACCACACCACGTTCAACTGGCCCGGCTCAATGATGGCGTGTCACCGGAACAGTTTCAAACCACTTTGCAGCAGAATCCCGAAGCCATCTTTGCCCTGGTAACCTGGGCGGGAGGTCCCGGCGTAGTTGACTTCGGCGGGACCCAAGAAGTGACCATGGAGCTGACCGCCGGAAATTATATGTTACTGTGCTTTATCCCCAGTCCGGACGGGGTGACTCATCTGGCTAAGGGAATGGTTGCCTCACTTGAAGTCGTTGATAAGCAAGCTCAAACCGGCAGGCAGTATCCCAAGGCCGATGCTACGGTCAAGATGGACGATTTCGTCTTTATTCTACCGTCAGCGATCAAGGCTGGCCCCCAGGTCTGGCAGATTGACAACCAGGGCCAACAACCACACGAAATTGGCCTGATCAAGCTGGCCGAGGGCAAAACGATGAAAGATGTAAACGCCTTTATGGCCGCCCCTAACGGCATGCCTCCCTTTTCAGATGTAGGCGGCCTGCAAGCTATTGACCCTGGCGCGTCTGGCTGGGTGAATCTAAACCTGACTCCCGGCGAGTATGTAACCCTGTGCCACATCCCTGATCCGGTCTCCGGCAAGCCGCATGTGGAACTGGGGATGGTGGCTGCCTTTAGCGTCAAGTAACCACTAATGGTAGGTGCTGTAGACTCCTCTCTCGGATATATGAAGATTAAGAAAATAAACGGGTTACGCCGGACAAACAAGCGCGAGGCAAAAGCCATTGCGCTAAAGGAGCAAAGGATGCTAAAGCGCCCTTAGATGGCGCAATCCTGGCCCGAAGGGCTTCGCTCTCGCAGCACGGGGCTTCAGGCCCGTGCTGCGGGGGACGGCAAGTTTGTACTCCGATTAAATTCTTGATCTTCATTAACCCAAAAGGTTTGAAGCCCGAGGGAGGGACTGAAATCGGTTTTGAAATTAAACGATATCAATCAAATGACATTAATAAAGGAGAGTAACCATGAACGCTTTGTTAATCTATCTAATTGTGCTTCGCATTGTTCACATTGCCGGCGGAACCGCCTGGCTAGGGGGAGCCATTATCTACGGTATGTTTGTGGAACCCACCGTTAAAGCGACCGCTCCGGGTAGCCAGCAGTTTATGCACTATTTCATCGTGCGTCGTCACTACCCAACTTACATGACGGTCACCAGCCTGGCCACGATTCTGTCCGGAGCTTTATTGCTCTGGCATAGCTCCAGCGGGTTGGACCCCCACTGGCTCACCTCAGGCCCTGGCGTGATCCTCACCATAGGCTCCGTGCTGGGGATTATTGCCCTGTGTATGGGGCTGTTCATTATGTCCCCCATCGCCAAACGGATGATGGGGTTGGGACAGGCCATTCAGGCGGCGGGTGGCCCACCTTTGCCGGAGCAAATGAACGAACTCCACCAATTGGAAACCAAATTGAGCCAGGTAGGCCGAACCGAGTTTATGCTGATGCTGGGGTCGTTATTGACGATGGCCACCGCGCGCTACTGGCTGTTCTAATGGGCGTTTAGAAGCTTACGCTTTAGGCCCAACAATAAACCTATGGGTGAGGAGACACCTCTCAAGCCTCCCACCCTGGTATTTGTGAGGAGGTTACCCAATGAAGAGGACATTTTTTGTAATAATCACCCTACTTCTTATTCTGGGTTTTCGTCTGGCGGCTTACGACGGCGATCCCATCGAGGACGAAGCAACAGCCCCGGCGTCTACCAAGACCCCGACTCTTTCCGCGCTCTCAGTTGAAGTGGCGCCGACCTCACCTTCACCCGGCGCTGCGGTTGCCGTAGAGAGAATAATTGAGGATGTGATCGTGTCCCCGACTCCGGAGGAAGATATATTGGGTTGGGAAGTGACCTCAACTCCAAGGCTTGCCGGAGACCCGATTGCCGGCGAGCAGATATTTGCCAGCGCCTGTAACGTCTGCCATAGCCAAGTGATGATCTCCAACGAGATTATCACCGGCCGCACCGATCAGGAATTGGTTGAGTTCATTAAGCTTGGCGGCGTTCCGGGGGAGCCGAAGGTGATGTTGCCCAAGGGCGGCAATCCGGCACTTACCGATCAAAACCTGTTTAACATTGTGGCTTATCTGCGTACACGGCCAAATTAATCTAATAACCTCTACCTATATCCCCCCGCACCCGTGAGTTGTGCGCCAATGTGGCCCGTCTTGAACAAGATCATCGCTATCTGGTGTGGCCATGCCGTCAGCCGTCGCTTCAGTAGGACCACTTAAATGAACGAGCTTTTTCCGTATTTTTAATGTGGTGCTAGGATACAACTGGAGATCTCGTATGCATATTTCAGCCAAAAGAGCGGTATTGAAGCGATAAAATTGAAAGAAAGGGTTCCAAATGAAGTTACAACTTATTCGTAATGCAACTTTGCGTTTGACCTACGCCGGGCATACGTTCGTCATTGATCCCTATTTAGCGCCGCAACATTCCCTGCCGGCCTATGCGGGCCGCTCGCCCAATCCCCTGGTTGAGCTTCCGATTGCGCCGCAGGCGGTTATTGACGGGATTGAGATGGCGGTTATCTCCCATTTGCACACCGACCATTTTGACCCGCTGGCTCAAACCATGCTACCCAAAGATACCTTGATTTTTTGTCAGCCGGGCAATGACGTCACGATTAGAGAAAAAGGGTTTCTTGAGGTAGTCCCCGTCACCACCGAGGTGCGTTGGCAGGCGCTAACGATGACGCGGACCCCCGGCCGCCACGGCACCAGTGAAGCCGTCTTGCGGGATATGAAGACGGTAGCCGGCTTTATTTTTGCCGCCGATGATGAGCCAACCGTGTATTGGGCCGGTGATACGGTTTGGTATGATGACATCGAGGCCACCATCAGCCAATGGCAGCCGGACATCATCGTCACCCATTCCGGCGGGGCGGTTTGGGGCGCGAATGAGCTGATCATCATGGATGCCGGACAAACCGTGGCTGTCTGCCAGCATGCCCCGAACAGTATTGTGGTCGCCACCCATTTAGAGGCGCTGGACCATTGTCTCGTTTCGCGGGCCGATTTACGAGCGTACGCCCGTGAGCATGGGATTACGGATGAGCAGTTACGTATTCCCACCGATGGCGCCGAGTTTGAATTTTAAGAACACCATCTGTGAGATAGATTGTCGGCTAACCATTCTTTGCTGAAACAGCAATATCAAATGTCATGATGCTTACAATGGCTTGTCTGCCTGTTGGGCAACCAGAATCCGGCCAATCTCGATATCGTGACGCCGAGCGTGGAGGGCTAAAAAAGCGAGCCACTGGTACATATCCAGCTTGCCTAACGCCTGCACCGACATACGCACCGTGTGTAAACTGCCCTCGCCCTGCCCCATCTGCTCAAGAAGCGCCAGACATTCGGCCCGCTGTTGGCGCAACGTGGCCTGCACAGCGGCGCTCGATACGGCGCGGGTCGGCTCCATATGATCCGGCCGCAGCCAGGCGAACGTATCAGGATGGCCGATAACTTCAATCGCCTGGAGATCGCTTTCGCCGTCAGGTATCGCTTGAGTCGCCGCCCGCTTACAGGCCTTGGCCACTCCCTTGCGAATCACCAGCAGCAGATAGTGGGAGGTCAAGCTGACATGTTCAAGGATATCATCGATACGCCACGCCTCCGCCGCCGGCTGATAGCGGCGCACCGCTTCGGACAGTTCAAAACGGGCGTCGAGCGCGTCGAAGCTGGTTGTGAGCTGCTGGCGTACGGTCTGAATAGTGGTTTGATAGAGCATAGGCTATGTCCGACTCGTGTCTTATGAATTTTCGTCCTTATTTGGATGAAACATCACTAAAGGCCGTTGTGACCCGGCTGCGTCCAGACGACTCATGAACCCAGGGATATACCCGGTTGGACGAAAACGACCGCGAATTCTGCCCCCTTCAAGGTCGATTTCCGTTAGTGTCATAAAGTTTTCGCCACCTTAACAAAAGAAAGGAAAGGTATTACAAATCGGGGACACCAAACAAGGAGTCTCCAAATGACAATCGCAGAACGAGAAGAGCAAATAATTCGTATAAAAGAAGCCAGCTTTCAGTCAGAGTTGGATGAACAATTGGAAGCGCATCTCCGAGAACAGGTTGTTGAGGTGGTGCAAGCCACGATAGAAGCCGCCCTGGTGGAGGAAGTGCAGGTTGAATTAGAGAGGA
>JAGRBY010000433.1 GCA_020433835.1 Anaerolineae bacterium
TATACAGTTTGGTGTGCAGCAGGGGCGTCTCCATGGCGCGAGTATACTATAGGCGAGGGTAAAAAGGAAGCGGTGTTACGGGGTGTAGCGGTGGATTTCCTGCCGCTTGTCACTTTGCCTTGCCCCCGACTATAATGAGCGCAGAACCTCGACGTATTATCCCTTACTTTGTTTAATTCTCTCTCTCATCCACTCAGCACTTCGCAGCAGGTTGAGGTGAGGCACAAGCCTCAGCCTGACAACTCTGTTCAATGGTCGGGGTTGCACCTTACCCGCTCCTATAATGATGGCTTATAGCACGGTTACAGATTGGCTATGGTTTCTCAACAAACTATTTCGGGGGGAAGATTTTATCGGTGGTATGTGGTTGGCGTGCTCAACCTGGGGTTAATGGCGGCCTTAACCGACCGGCGGGTGCTTAATCTGCTGGTCGAGCCGATACGGCGCGATTTGGGCGTTAGCGATACGGCCATCAGTTTGCTGCTGGGCTTGAGTTTCGCCATCTTCTTCTCGACGCTGGGCATACCCATCGGATGGTTAGCCGATCGGTACAGCCGCCGGACGATTTTAACCGCCTCGATTGCCACGTGGAGCCTGATGACCGCCGCCTGCGGGTTAGCCGCTACCTACGCCCAACTCTTTCTGGCCCGGGCCGGGGTGGGGGTAGGTGAAGCCGGTTACACCCCCGCCGCGATGGCGATGATTGCCGCTTATTTTCCGGGCGAGCGGCGCAGTACCGCCATCAGTACCTATTTGATGGGCGCTTATACCGGCACCGGGCTGGCTTTGATTATTGCGGCGACGGTCATCGGGTTGGTCTCGGCGCGTGATACCTGGCTGCTGCCGCTCATCGGCCTGGTGCGGCCCTGGCAGTTGGTGTTGATCATAGTCGGGCTACCGGGCCTGCTGATCGCGCTGCTGATGCTGGCGGTCCGAGAGCCGCCCCCGGAACCCGCAGCGGCAGGGGCAAAAGGGCGAGCTTCGTTTGGCACGGTTTTACGCTACGTAGGCGAGCACCGCGCCGCCTTCAGTGCGATCTGCGGCGGTCGTGCCCTCTTTTTGACGGCCATCATCGGGGTCAATGCCTGGACGCCCTCATTCTTTATACGCACGTATGGCTGGAGCGCCCAGCGAGCCGGGTTGACCCTGGGAGCGATTATTGTGGTTTGCTCGACGCTCGGAATTTTGGCCGGTGGTTATTTAGCCGATGCGCTAACCCGGCGAGGCAGTCGCGATGCCAATGTGCGGGTCGAAATTGGGGCCGCGGTCGGGATGGCGTTCACCTGTCTAATTTTTCCCCTCATGCCAACCGCTTGGGGGGCGGCGCTGTGGCTGGTCCCGGCGTTCTTCTGTCGCGGGGCATCGACCGGGGTGGCGATGGCCGCCGTCCAAGAGATGCTGCCCAACGCCATCCGTGCCCAGAGCACAGCCCTTTATTTGGCTTTCGTCAATATTGTTAGCCAGGGTCTCGGTCCGACGGTGGTGGCGCTCGCTACCGATTTTGTCTTTCACGATCCGGCGGCGCTGCGTTACTCGCTGGCTGTGATAACCCCGCTTTTGTTGATAGCCGCGCTAGGGTGTTTGATAGCCGGATTGCGACCGTTCCGGGCTATGAAAGCAGCGGCGTTGGCGTAAATGCTGTCGCAGTGCCACCCCGCACCCTGTGATACAGTTGTGCCCCGATCATCTAATCGGGGGGATGCGCGAACGTAATTATATGGGGGCTGCTCATAACCGGCAGGTGCCGGAGCGCAAATCAAGGCCTCCGACTTATCGGGATAGGCTATTGAGAGTAAATCAAGGCCTCCGGCTTGTCGGGATAGGCAAATGAGAGCAAATGAAGGCATCCGACTTGTCGGGGTAGGCAAATGGGAGCAAATCAAGACCTCCGACTTGTCGGGATAGGTAAATGGGAGCAAATGAAGGCATCCGACTTGTCGGGGTAGGCAAATGGGAGCAAATCAAGACCTCCGACTTGTCGGGATAGGTAAATGGGAGCAAATGAAGGCATCCTACAAGTAGAAAGAGGGGATTAACGGCTAATTTAGACGAGCAGCGTGCACGCTGTCCCTCCCAGACAGCGTACACGAGTCGTGGTAGGCGAGCTTGGGCTAAGCTGCGGCTGCTGTGGCCGCCGCCTTTATGATGGCGTTGTCGGGGTGGTGCTTATGGCTAACAGATCGGCCAAGCCGCCGGATAAGCTCAAGTTGTCGTTGGCCGGTTCGGTTTGGGCCTGGCTCAGGTGCTGTAGGCGCTGGGCCAGCCGCTGCATGACGCTCCAGGCGACCTGGCTGTAGCCTTCAAGCAGCTCGTGGAGGGCCGTGCGCTCCAAGCGAAGGAGGGTAACGTCGCTGACGGCGGTTACGGTCGCCGAAGCAGGGGTCGGATTTAAGATCGACAGCTCGCCAAAGACGGCGTTTTCAGCCAGGGTACCTATCGGCTGGCGGCTGTCGTGAAGGCACGTTTGCCCTTCGACCACCAGGTACATGGCGCTGTTGATTTCATCCTTGGCCAGGATGGTCTCCCCGGCTTTGACTTCGATTTCGTCCAGGTAGGCGACCGCCTCGGCCAACATTTCTTCCGGTGCTTCGGCCAGGAAATCAACGGCTTTCAAACGAATAACTTTTTCAACGGGGGTCAACATCGGTTTCTCTCCTGTTTGCATAATTTGTATGGCTTGTAAGGTCTCCATCATTTGGGGGTGCGCGTCTTGCTGCAAGAGCGAGACCTGCTGCTTGTAAAGCACCGCGTCCAGCCGGGCCAGAGTCCAGGCGGCGGTCTGGCGCAGCAGCAGTTGGGGCGCGTCCAGGGTGGTAATAACGGCCATCGAGAGTTCAACGGCCCCCAACTGCCCGGCGGCGTGCAGGGCGCAGACTTTGGTCCAGGGTGAGAGCCATTCGTCCGGGGCAATGATGATTTCGGCCAACCGCTCCGGGCAGGTCAGCCGTAACTGCGAATATTCGGCCGTTCCGCTCAAGCGCTGCAACCGCTCGGCCGGGATCAGGTCATCGAGCCAGGGGCGAAGCAGGGTTTTGGTGGCGGTGGGTAGTTGAAGGTCGATCACTTCCAGGGCGTAGGCACGCTGCTCGGGCGAGACGCCGGTATTGCCCCAGCGCAGCGTTTCCCCGGCGGCCAGGATGGTGGGCGTATCGAACAGGCCGGCCAACCACAGGAAGAGCCGGTCGCGGTGGCGGTTGAGTAAATCGGCCAGGGCGGCGCTCAGAAGGGCAGTTGGTTCAACATCGCCCACCTCGATCAAGCGGATAAGCGTGCGGGTGGCTTGTTCGGCTTCGGTCTTGAACCCGGCCTCAAAGCGCAGGCGGTCCGCGCCCTGGGCCTGATAGCCGCGCCGGCTCAGCGCCAGCAGGGCTTCGTGGCGAACTTCGGCATCGGGTGTGTCGAGCTGCGCCGTGAGCAGCGTCAACGCGTCTGCCCCGCCCACACGGCCGATAACCCGCACCAGACGAATGAGGACGTCGCGGTTATCGCTGTAGTGCTGCAAGGCCGGGCCAACGGCCGGCAGCACGGCTTCACCCCCGGCGGTCAGCGCTGCCAGAGCGGTGCTGCGCGTTTGGGGCGAGGCCAGGCCATCGATGACCACCGGCCAGAGGTGGGGGTGCTTGACCTTGCCGGCGGCGGTCAGGGCCGCCCGGCGCACCGACGCGGCTCTATCGTCGAGCAGCCGCAGCAGGGGGCGATAAAAGCCGGAAATAGCGGCCTCGCCCAGGATGTGGGCGGCCTGTTCGCGCTCAAACGGTCGGGCTGATTTAAGCAGTTCGTTTAGCTTGTCGCCGGCGGCCAGGATGCCTTCCAGTTCGCCACTGCGCAGCAGACCCACAATGGCCCCCTGGCGCAGGGTGCTATCGGTGTGGTCCAGATAGGGGTAGATATCCTCAAAGAGATTGGCATCGCCCAGACCGGCCAGCACCCGCAGCGAGGCGCTCTGAACCGGGCGCGAACACTCAGCAGAGAGCCGGTCGCGAATAAGCGGCGCGGCGGCTACCAGCCTTAACCGCTCAACCCGGCGCAGGGCGTCGAGCCTAACCTCGCGCTCTTGATGCTCCAGAACGACCGGCAAAGTAGTTGACAGCGTTTCCGGGGCGACGGCTTCGAGCAGATCCAGCGCGTAGCTGACGACGCCGACGTGGGGACTGTTTAAACTTTGTTGCAGCATCGCCAGGCTGGTTTGGTCGGGCCGAACCAGGGTTTCGCGGCTGAAGTAGCGCTGTTTGAGGGCCTGCTGCACGCGGCGGGCATAGGCTCGCCCCAGGGCGACGGCGGTGAAGAACCAGGCGGCCAGGATAAAGAGTAAAACGTAGGCAAGCTGAATGGGCGTAAGGCCCAAAACGTCGGTTAGCAAGAGGAGAGCCATGCCGGTAACCCCCACGGACAGGGGATAGACAATCCCTACGACCGTGGTTTGGGCCTGAGTGCGCTGGTGAGGCGGCAGGGGTTGGTACATCAGGTTGACGGTGGCCGAGTCGACCGCGTCCAGAATGAAGCGGTACATATTGGCTCCGGCAATAAGCCAGAACAGCACGATTGACCACTGGCTGAATGTGCCGACCATCGTAAATAGGCCCATTGTTGCCAGCAAGCCCAGCGGGGTCGCCAGAATAAGCGACTTGACGCCAAAGCGGGCTAAGACCCGGCCCACCACAAAGGTTTGGGCAAAGAGGCTCAGCACACCGAACACACCAAAGAAGAGGCCGATGAACGAAGCCAGCTCATCCTCGTTGGTATACCGCAGTTCAACCTGGCTGTAGAAGATGTTGTCGACAAAGTAGATGCCGATGATGAACAGGGTAAACAAGCCGATGATGAGGCGCACGTAACTATCGTTGAAGAGGCTATCGCTCGCTTTGTGCGGATCGCTGCTTTTTTCCGGCGTGGCGTTGGCCATGGTGTCGGTGTTGAGGTTGATGATCGTCCATAGCAAAGCCATCGAGACGATAATGCCCACAGCGCCCAGCAGAAAGAGGTTGACAGTCCCCAGCCACAGCACCAGCAGTGGCGACAGGAAGCCGGTGGCGATGGTGGCGATATGCTCGCTGGAGCTGAGCAAGCCAAAGAGCCGTTTACCTTGCTGCAAGTTGTAGATGCGGCCCAGCAAGTTCCAGAAGGAGGTGATGGTCAGCGTGTTAAGTACGCCAAAGTAGATCGGCAAGCTGAACAGCAGCCAGCGCCAGGATGAAAGGCCGGTGCCTATCCAACAGCCGATCAGCGTCAACAGCAGAAAGCCGTGAACGCCCAGCAGCACCGCGGCCAGGGAGAAGCGCTGGTTGAGCTTAAGCTGGATGGTGGAGATGAGGGTAGCAAAGATGGCAATGCCGACATAAGCGTAGGGCAGGGTCGCCGCATCAAACTGGGCCAGGAAGAGGGCATAACTGGCGGTGCGGGTCAGCAGGTTAACGGTGTAGAGCAAAATACCGTAGCTCAATACCAACAGCACCAGCCGGCCTTCGCCGGGCTGGATGTTAAAGAGTGACAGCAATTTGGGCATGCGCTAACCTCGCTCCGTATTGTCTTGAAAGATGATGACCTTACCCTTATGATAGCAAACTTGGGGGGTGATGTCTGTCCTACATTTAGGACAAAGCTGTCATGGATTTAGGACAATATCTTTTGATTAAGGAGATTAGAGATAGGGAGATGAGGAGATTGAAGCCACCCCAATCTCCCTAGCTCCCTATCTCCAGTCTCCCAAACAGGGCAGTTATTCAATTCACGGTCCTAAGCGTTCTGGTGTATAATCTTATAGCAACTGCTTATGAACGTATTATGGCCGTGGTTCCTTTTGTTGCTTCTGCTGATACCGCTGATGATTGCGGTCTATATCATGCTGCTGCGACGCCGGAGCCGGTTTGCGGTGCGCTATTCCAGCCTGTCGTTGGTGCGGGCGGCGGTGCCGAAATGGTCGCGCTGGCGACGGCATCTGCCGTTTGGTCTCTTTTTGGCGGGTTTGGCTTTGCTGATAATGGCGATGGCCCGGCCCGTGGCCGAAGTGGAAGTACCGCTCAGCCGGACAACCATTATCCTGGCGCTCGACACCTCGCGCAGTATGTGCGCCACCGATGTTTTCCCCAACCGCCTGACGGTGGCCCAGGAAGCAGCCCTGGCCTTTATTGAAGACCAACCGGCCGGGACGCAGATTGGCATTGTGGCCTTCGCCGGGTTTGCCGAGTTGGTGCAAATGCCGACAGCGGACCAAGCTACGCTGGAACATGCGATTACCAGTTTGCTCACCGGGCGGCGCA
>JAGRBY010000434.1 GCA_020433835.1 Anaerolineae bacterium
TGGCGTGCGAGCCGGCCCCGGCAAAGACAACCGGATGGCGGTCGGCGATGATTTGCAGTTCAGGGTCATCCCAGCGGCGGCGTAAATCATCGCCGTGGAAGTCGTGCGAGGCATAAGCCACCCACAGCGGTTTAGGCTCTCCGGCCGTATCATCAGCCAGATAGATGAAAATCTGCTCCCAGTCCGATTCGTGGTCGTTCGCGCCGTAGAAGCTGGAGCGCCAGTCGTTCATCGGGTAAAAGAAGAGGTACTGTAGCACAATATAGCCGCCGTCTCGAATGACCCGACCGTGGTAGACACAGCGCGGGTCTTGCTGCTGCATGGCTTGATATTGCACATCGGCAGCGGCAGCGGTACCGCCCGGCACCTGCCCACGAGCCAGCAACGATAGGGAAAAGAGCGAGTCGATGATGCGCGACAGGATGCCCACGCGCGTCAGGCGACCGGGCGCGTGAAACACGGGCTTGTCGGGTTGAGACAGCCAGCGTTGGTACTCAAGCGCATCGAGCGGCTCATCGACAAAACGCAGGTAGAGCGTTTGGCCGGGCGGCACTTCGGCATATTGGGCCAGCCGCTCGGTGGTGAGATCGCCAACCGGGACAAGCTGCTGTTCTTGGCCTTTATCAGAGCGCAGCCACAGACCGCAGCGACGAACATATTCATCGACCGCACAGGGAAAGAAGAATTCGCCGTGGGTGAATTTTACCACCGGTTCAAACATGCGCAGCAAGGTTACGTCGTCCACGGTGCCTCCCGGTGGGTGGGTTCGTGACCAAAGGCCTGCTGGACTTCGCGCATGTTGAGATAGAGAACGTAAATGATGTTGGTCAACATTTTAAAGTAGGCCGGTTCGCCCTGGAAATATGACCACAGCCCTTGAGTCATATCGAAGCCAATTTGGATCATCAGCAAAAACCAGGCCCAGCGCTTGAGGGTCCACAGCCCCCAGGCCACAGTTACCGCGTAAATGAGAATAACCGTCATGACAATGAGCTTCGGATGTGGGTCCCCCGGCGGCAGTGCGTTGGAGACAATACTGTCAGGAAGTTGAATGTTAAGTAGACCGGCTTCGGCCAGCAAGGTTATGATTATCAGGATTAAAATTGAAATGGTGATCATCTGAAGGATGACAATCATAGTGACGCCAAAGGGACGTTTACGCGCTTTTGGTTTTGGTACAGCGGGGACATCATTGTTCGTCATAAGTTTGCCTCATATGTTAGGGGATAAGACTGGCGAGTAGGGTTTACGGGTTAAATGCAATCCTACCGAACGCCTTTTTATATTGTGGCTAATCGACCAAGCCGTGCTTTAAGGCAAAGCGTACCAGCGCCGAGCGGGTGGTCAGGTCGAGTTTCTCCATCGCTCTGGCTTTATACGTTTCTACCGTTTTCACGCTGATATACAGCATCTCGGCGATTTCTTTGTTGGTGTGGCCGAGGGCAATGAGACGGATAACTTCCTGTTCGCGTTCGCTGAGGTTAGACAGTTTGTCGTCGGTGGCCGGGGGGTCGGCGGGTGGGGGAGCGGCCTGTTCCAGCAAAATGTGGGTGTGGTTGGGGTGTAGGAAAACGCCGCCGTTGTACACGGTACGGATGGCGGTGAGTAGTTCGCTGTCGGCGGCTTCTTTGAGTACGTAGCCGGCTCCGCCGGAGGCCAGCACTTGCCGCAGGTAGACGGCATCGTCATGCATGGTTAAAATCAATACCCGGCTGCGCGGCACGACCTGCCGTAGTTGGCTCAGGGCCTCCAGCCCGTTGGTTTTGGGCATGTTGATATCCAGCAGGATGACATCAGGCTCCAGCCGCTGGGCGATTTGAAGACAGTGATCGCCATCTCCGGCTTCACCGACGACAATCATATCCGGTTCGGCGTTGAGCAGGACCCGCAGCCCGGCCCGTAACACGGCGTGGTCATCGGCCAATACAATTCGAATTTGCGCTTTATCGTTCATACCGGTATCTCCACATAAATGGTTGTTCCTTCTTCGCTGCTTTCAATGACTAATCGACCGCCGAGTAGCTCGGTGCGTTCAAATAGGCTGTGTAAACCCACGCTGCTGCCGGAGCGGTAGGTGGCGTCGGGGTCGAAGCCGTGGCCGTTATCTTCAACAATGGCCTGCACTTGCCCGTTGCGCTGCGTTAATAACACGCTCAAGGCTGTGGCTCCGCTGTGGCGGGCGGCGTTGGTCATCGCTTCCTGCACAATGCGATAGAGGCTGGTCTCCACGGTTGAGGGCAGCCGGTTGGGCAGGTCGGCGTGAAAATCAACGGGCAGCGTCGGGTACAGCTTAGAAAACTCACCCAGATAGCGCTCGACCGCCGCGGCCAGCCCCAGATCATCCAGGGCGCTGGGGCGCAGTTGGCGGCTCAACAGGCGCACGTTGTCGAGGGTGTGGGTAGCCACTTGCCGCAGATCTTCTGCTTTATGGCGCATTGCTTGCACGCCGTCAAGCTGATCGAGAATTTTTAGCCCCACCAGCAGCGAGGTCATCGCCTGGCCAACGCCGTCGTGCAGTTCGCGGGCAATGCGCTTGCGCTCTTCTTCTTGGGCGTTGATCAGTTGGGCCAGCAATCGGGTGCGGGCCGCTTCTTTTTCTTCCACCGCGCGATGGCTCGACTCCAAATCGCAGGCCATCTGGTTAAAGGCATCGGCCAGCGCCCCAATTTCATCATCGGCCCAGTGCGGCACGCGCACGGTTAAGTCGCCCTGCCGTACCCGTTCTGTGGCCGTAACCAAATCGAGGATGGGGCGGGTCAATAGCCAGGTCAGCAGCATCGCCGCCAGAATGCCGACCAGACCGACAACAACGGTGGTCATCAGCATTTGTTGCGTGGTTTGGTTGATGATGCCTTGCAGCCGGGCTTCAGATAAGCCAACCCGCACCGTCTCGTCGCGATTTTCGTCGATTAAGGCCGAAAAGTCGTGGATGAAGCCGTCTTTGTTTTCGAAATGGATATGATGTCCGCCGCCGGGCGAAAAGCTGTTTTGGTAGTAGTGAAAAAGCTGCTGCTCCATGAGGTGCTTGATATCCAGGTTCAAAAGTTCATCCGGTACGTGATCCTTAAACGTATGGGCGATAACGTGGTTATCGGCATCAACGACGAAGGCATAATGGGCATCAGGGTGGTTGGCGACTGTTTCCGTGAGCAGTTCTCTGAGGGCATCGATATCACCCTGCCTGAGCGGGGCGGCGCTGCGGGCAGCCAGATCGCCCATGAGCGACTGGCCCAGTAGCTCTAACTCGTTGAGCAGGTTGTTGCGCATGACGGTGCGCACCTGCCAGGTGACACCCAATCCCAGAACCACGGTCAGCGTCAATACAATGCCTAAGATTTTGGTCCGCACGCTAACCCCACCGATAAGCGTCCATAGGCGCTCGCGACGGTTTTGGGCGTCAGGCTGTTGAATAAGTGTTGCTTCGTTGCGCATTATCTGCCTCGGTTGTTGCTGTGGCCGGGAAAACCCGAAAAAGATGTTCTTGTGGGAAGTAAAACGTAAAGCGTAGGGAAGTAGGCTACGGAATTACGATAGCTTGCGGTCACGCTCTTATAATCGTGTTGGTGTTATGATGATCATGCCAACCAACAGTTACCTATGGTAGCATAGGCTGATATCCAGGACAAACTTGCCCCTGGCAGGATACACGGAGGTTGGGCGAATATTATGAAACCATTTTGCTGTCGCGCCAAAATCATTACAATCATAATGGCCCGCCTATGAAAATGGCAAACCGTCTCTAGTAGAACACGTCAAGAATATAACGTAACGGAGCGACAAAGCTTGCTTTGTAAGTTATCAAAGTAATACTTTGATGCTCCGATTTTTATCCTATGGAGCAGCACCCATGCGAGTCTTGATTACAGGCGGTACGGGTTTAATTGGCCGCCGCTTGATAACGCAACTGTTGAAAGACAGCCACGATGTCTCGATTCTTAGCCGTAAATCGCTTAAGCCGGCCTGGATGTCGTCGAAAGTGACCTTTTTGCAATGGGACGGCAAAACGGCTAAAGGCTGGGGCAACCACCTTGAAGCTGTCGATGCCGTGGTTAATTTAGCTGGAGCCGGGGTTGCCGACGCACGCTGGACGGACGAGCGCAAACAGCTTATTCTCAACAGCCGGGTCAACGCCGGGCAGGCGGTGGTCGAAGCCTTTGCCGCGACGGAGAACAAGCCCCAGGTTTTGATCCAGGCTTCGGGGGTAGGGTATTACGGCACCGATGAGGAAAAAACATTTACAGAAGCCGACGGTCCGGGCGATGATTTTATGGCCGACGTGTGCGTGCAGTGGGAAGCCTCAACTGCGCCGGTTGAGGCCATGGGCGTGCGCCGGGTTATCATTCGCACCGGCGTTGTCTTTGACCCGGAAGGCGGGGCGCTGCCCAAGCTGACGATGCCGTTTAAGTTTTTCGCCGGCGGCCCGTTGGGCAGCGGGCGGCAGTGGGTACCATGGATTCATTACGCTGATGCAATCGGTGCTATCCTGTTTTTAAGTGAAAACGAAGCCGCGCACGGTCCCATCAACCTGACCGCGCCGCAGCCGGTACGCAATAATGAATTGGCTCAAGCAATCGGGCGGGTGCTGGGACGACCGGCGCTTATGCCGGCTCCCGGTTTGGCCGTTAAAATGCTGGTGGGTGAGATGGCGGAGGCGGTTTTAAAGGGACAAAGGGTAATGCCGATGGCGTTGCAGCAGTTAGGCTATACGTTCCAATATCCGCAAATCGACCCGGCTTTGCGTGATTTGTTGAAATAAATTCGCGGAGCGGAGCATCCTCAGATGCGGAGCGGCTTTTCTCAACCGTTCGCATCTGAGGATGCTCACTCCTCACTTGTAACCTTGTAACCTCGCAACCCTGCAACCTTGCAACTCTGCAACTCTGCAATCTGTTTTAATCACCCAGGCAGATGCCCAAGCCACGGGCGGTCTGGACCAGGTCGCCGTTGTAGGGGATAAACTTCTGGCGGGCGACAATCTTCCAAATGTCGGTGGCTTGAATAGCCGTTCCGCGCAGCGAGACCATCGTTCCGGTGCGACCCTGGGCTATCAGGTGCACGGCCTCTGCGCCAAAGCGGGTACAGAGAACGCGGTCGGAGGCGGTGGGCGAACCGCCGCGCTGCAAGTGGCCTAAAACAACCTCACGTACATCGTGATCGCCGCAGCGGTCTTTCAACTGGTTAACCAGCCACTTGGCAATGCCGCCTAAGCGGGCCATGCCGCCTTCTTCGCGCTCCTCAAGGTACATCGAGTCGCCTTCTTCGGGTTTGGCCCCTTCGGCTACGACTATAATGGTGAAGTTGGCGCCAAAGCTGTCGCGCCAGGCAATTTGCTTGAGAAGGGGTTCAATCTTAAAGGGGATTTCGGGGATGAGAATAACGTGTGCTCCGGCTCCAATACCGGCGTAGAGGGCAATCCAGCCGGTGTCGCGGCCCATAACCTCAACCACCATAACCCGGTTGTGGCTGCTGGCCGTGGTGCGAATTTGGTCGATGGCGTTGGTGGCGGTGGTCAGTGCCGTATCAAAACCGAAGGTGTAATCGGTGCCGAGTAGATCGTTGTCGATGGTTTTTGGAACACTAACAATGGGCAAGCCCCGTCTCTCAAGTTGGTGGGCAATTTGTAGGGTGCCGTCGCCACCGATTGCGACTAGCGCGTCGATGCCGTTATCTTTGCAAAATTTTAGTGCCTGGGTGGCAATGGCCGGGTCTTCTAATTCCTCAGGATGGTCTTTTGAAAAGACAAAGTGGCCGCGGTTGGTGGTTCCCAGGATAGTTCCCCCTTGCTGTAGAATGGAAATAACATCTTGCAGTTCTAAATGGACTAACGACGTTTTCGGATCCTCAAGCAGCCCCTCGAAACCTTTGTGAACGCCGACCACTTCCCAACCATATTGGCGTGTGGCGGTAATCACTACAGCTCTAATAACGGCGTTCAGTCCAGGGGCATCGCCCCCGCTGGTCAATATTCCAATCTTGTTGATTTTTTTCATGCCAAAAAAACCCCCCGTTGTGATATCTATGTTGAATGGATAAGTGGTGAATATGAGGCTAAGTATACTGTAATCTATAGCTCCCTTGCAACATATGGTGGTTGCTGGGGGCGGCGAGATAGAAACACTGAATGTATGAGAAAAATGAGAACACTGACCTTCACTCTATTAGAAGTTACGCAGTTGGACGTATCCAGCAGGTGACAGTCACTTATTGATTGAATCTGAGCGTCCGTTTGGCCACCATAGCGTGCTTTATTG
>JAGRBY010000435.1 GCA_020433835.1 Anaerolineae bacterium
CATCCGACATAATTCCGGCAAATGTCAACAGAATCTAGTCTCTAATCTCCAATCTCTAATCTCCAGTCTCTCTACGTTGAAACAGTTACTATGATTACCCATCATACCTAAGGAGATGATAACCGATGCTAACCCTAACCAAAAGCCAAACCGAAGAAGTACTCAACAGCCATATCTATGCCTTTGCTCAAGGCGATGTCGAGGCTCTGCTGGCCGACTATGCCGAGGAGGCTATATTTCTAACGCCGGAGGGACTGCTGCGCGGCAAAGCGCAGATACGCCACCTTTTCGAGCAGTTACTGGCCGATTTTCCGCCGGGGTCGGATGTTGAAATCGCCCAGCAGATTATCGATGACGAGGTGGCCTATGTGGTCTGGTCGGGGGAGTCTGAACGGCTCAAAATTCCGTTTGCGACCGATACGCTGCTGGTGCGCGATGGCAAGATTGTCATCCAAACCTTTGCCGCGCAGGTAGAGGTGAAAGCGATGAGCGACAGTGAGCGAGGGCAGGTCAACACCAGCGCCGCCAAAGTCTATGAAGAATTCTTTGTACCGGCCCTCTTTGGCGAATGGGGCAGTCGGGTGGCCCAGGCCGCCGCTATTCAACCAAGGCAGCGCGTGCTCGACGTGGCCTGCGGTACGGGCGTACTGGCTCGCGCCGCCGCCGAGTTGGTTGGGCCGGAGGGTGAGGTTGTGGGGCTGGATATTAATGAAGGCATGCTGGCCGTTGCTCGAAGAAAAGCGCCTCACATCACCTGGCAACAAGGCCCCGCCGAAGCCCTGCCCTTTGAAGATAACAGTTTCGACGCCGTCGTCAGTCAATTCGCCTTAATGTTCTTCGAGGATCGCCAGGCGGCGCTGCAAGAGATGATGCGCGTTTTACGGCCCGGCGGTCGGCTGGCCGTAGCGGTCTGGGACTCGCTCGACAATACGCCCGCGTATGCCACCGTCACCGCCATGCTCAAGCGGCTTTTTGGCGATGAGGCAGCCAACGCCCTTCGCTCGCCGTTCAACCTGGGCGATACCGCGCAATTACAATCGCTTTTCACCGAAGCCGGTATCCCCAACACCGAAATCACCACCATCGAAGGCACTGCTCGCTTCGCCTCTATCGAAGCCTGGGTTACCACCGATGTCAAAGGCTGGACGCTGGCCGATATGATCGACGACGATCAGTTCCACCAACTGCTCACCGAGGCAGAGAAAGAGCTGCAACCCTTCGTGATCTCTGATGGCTCCGTGGCGTTCAGCTCTCCGGCGCATATTGTAACGGCGATATGTTAGATGCGGTATCGTGATCACCACTTGCAGTCTTCTATAAGCGGTGATCGCGATGTTGATCGGAGTACTTGAGATCTCAAGTAAGGTCATGACGATGTTGATCGGGTCACTTGAGATCTCAAGTAAGGTGATTCACATGGTGATCGGGTCACTTGAGATCTCAAGTAAGGTGATTCACATGGTGATCGGGTCACTTGAGATTCCAAGTAAGGTGATTCACATGGTGATCAACGCATTTTGGATCTCAAGTAAGGTGATTCACATGTTGATCAGGGTACTTGAGATCTCAAGTAAGGTCATGACGATGTTGATCGGGTCACTTGAGATCTCAAGTAAGGTGATTCACATGGTGATCAACGCATTTTGGATCTCACATGCCCCGATCACGATGTTGATCAACGCATTTTGGATTTCACATGCCCCGATCACGATGTTGATCAACGCTTTTTGGATTTCACATGTCCCGATCACGATGTTAGTCGGGGCATTTACTAACAAACTCAGTTCGGAAAGTGATGCGTTTCATGTCATTTCGCAGCGCAGCGGAGAAATCCCTGTGTCAATACGCCTGAAACGGTGTCTGGTTGGAAAAATTTGAAGCAACAATCCTCATTTTTTCCATGCGAATGCTTCATTTATTGGGATGTCTGAGGGATTTCTCCGCCTCCGGCTACGAAATGACAGTTGCGATTTGGATTATCGAACTTAGGTTAATAGTCACAAGGCAAATTGGAGACCGATTAGACGATGACCCAAGCTTCAACGCTATCGTCACAAGATTACATGGTCACACGGGTAAATTTTTTCAACCTTGCAACCCTGCAACCCTGCGGTTATCACACCTCAACCCGTTGTTCCGCTATCGCCGCCCGAACGGCAGGGGCCGTGAGACTGTAGGCAAACCAGGTGGGCAAGGCTTCGGCCAGGGCAGGAACCGCATCGACCTGAACCAGGCCCGTACTAACGGCATCGAAATAGGCGACGCGCCCTAACCATATTTGGAAGAAGGTGGCCAGGTCGGCAGTAATGACAATGTCAAGATCAAAGCCCGGATCGGTTAAACAAATGGAGACATCGTCTTGGGTGAGAATGAGCCAGAAAGTTTCGTCGCTGGCACCGGTAAAATCGATCCGGATCATAACCCGGGGTTGGGGGAGGCGATCGGTATGAATCCGGTCACGTATCCACCACATCAACAAACCGGCGTCCAGTTCCTGTTCCTCCGGCTCATCGAAGGCCCAGCGTGCGCCCCAGGTCAGCAGAGACTGAATAACGCTCTGAAGTTCCTGACCGGCGGGGGTCATCAGGTAGACGGTGCGTTGCCGGTTGTCATCCTGCTTTACTTTCTCAACCAACCCCATCCGTTGCAAGCGCCGCAACCGTTCAGACAGCAGAGCCCGAGATATGCCGGGTAAGCCGCGTTCCAAATCATTGAAGTGGCACGTCCCAACCAGCAGGTCGCGCACAATCAACAGTGTCCAGCGATCGCCTAATATCTCGACGGCTTTAGCGATGGGGCAGTATTGACCGTATTTATACATTCGTCTCTCCTGTTCTGAGTTGGCTATAGGATACATCCTGCTAAGGGATACGTCCAGTTCAATTTTTGTACTAGTCGAGCAGAGTGACCTTTGATACAGTGACTTCAACGTTCATCCTCGTTGCCAAAGATGAGGATCAGCACCAATCCAAATAATCTTAGTTCTAAAAAGGAGATTACCGATGATGACAACCTCAACCCAATGGCAGTTAGCCAACGAAGCCGCCGAACGGTATCAAAATATTCTGACCCCGGCCATACTCGGCCCGTTTGCCGAAGCGTTAGTGGACTTTGCCGCATTACAAGACGGTGAGAATGTGGTGGATGTGGGCTGTGGTACCGGAGCCGCGGCCCGCTATGCCGCCGAGGCGGTTGGTGTTGCGGGGCGGGTGATGGGCGTGGACATCAACACCAGCATGCTGGCCGTGGCGCGGTCGCTACCGGCGGTACACGGTGCGCCGATTGCCTGGCGGGAAGCCAGCATCACCCACCTACCGTTTGATGACAACAGTGTTGACGTGGTGCTGTGCGCTCAGACGCTGCAATTTATACCGGAAAAAGTGATCGGGTTGGCCGAGATGCGCCGCGTGGTTAAACCCAGCGGGCGGGTAGCCGTGAGTTTATGGTGCCCACTCGAAGAGAGTCCCTACTTTTATACGCTGGTCGAGACCATCGCCCGACACATTGGCCCGGAGACAGCGGTGGGCTTGCAATCGGCCTTTGCCTTGTCCGATGCCGACGAAATCTACGGGCTAATCGAGGCCGCCGGCTTCGAGCAGATCGAGATGACGGTTAGGCAACTGGATTTACCACTGCCCCACCTGACCGAGTTTACCCCGCGCCATATCAGCGCCACGCCGATGGCCGCAGGATTTAATCGAGCCGATCCGGTGATCCGGCAGCAGATTGTTCACGAAGTAACGGAGCAGTTAAGTGAATACACAATCAACGGACGAGCGGCGATTCCGTTTAAGTCGCATGTGATTATGGGCAAACGTTAAACAGCTTATCACATGCACATGAAAAAGGAGACGACATATGAGCTACGATGATGATCGTAAAAATGATTACTGGTACTACCGCTATCACGATTGGGATCGGCAGGATCAGGCCCGAAAGAGCGAGCAAGAGCTGGCGAACCTGCGCAGCCGGCTGGGGGTAGATGATCGCACCCCACCCATCATCGATGGAATATCCGGTGATGACGAAACGAGCAGGCAGTATGACCGTCTCTATGATGAGAAGCAAAAACTTCTCAAAGAGATTGCCGCCGTCGTTCCCGACGGTGAAAAGAGCGAACTTTACCGTACCACAGATGCGTTACGGCTGTATGATCGCCACACGGACGATCACTTTGAGCGGCTGCTCCGTCTGGTTGAGGAACTTACGCCCCCAATATCGCTCTTCTTTTCCGCAGCGCTTCTCTTAGAGATGGACGAAGCTACCTTCAAAAAATTTGTATGGTTCGGAGACTCAGCCGACCTTCAACAAATCAAAAAACTGCGGCAGTTACGGATCAGCATTATCTATTTGCGAAGTGAGTGGCGGCGTTACCACACCACGTAGCAACCGAACCTATTTTAGGGGAGACTTATTATGCCTTTTACCCATCGAACAAACACGCTTACACTCAAACGATTTTGTCTAAAGATTATCATCGCGAGCTTCATCCTGTTGGGTGTTTCAACGCTGTCGGCTTTCGCCCAGCAGCCCGGTACCATTACCGTCATAGACAGCAATCCTTATGCCTTGCACGGAATGCTGGTGACCGATCAAAACTTACCCATTATTGCTTATGACGGTTCTAAGGTCGCCTTTTGTAAAAATGTCACGTGTACCAACAAGAAAAAGATGGATTTCTACAATCCAAACAGCATTTATGGGGTTCTTATCGAGGCGATGGTCTTGAAAGGGGGCAACCTACCGGTTATTCTGTACTCGGACTATCCCAATTCGGGAATTATTATTTGCCACGATCCCCTCTGCAACAACTTTAGCAATACGCGGCTCGATCTTCATGATAAGGGCTATGAGATTTATAAGGCTGATGTGACCCTTACCCCTGGCGGCTGGCCGGTTATTGTGTTTTACGAGATTGATCATCATAAACTCTTTCTGGCCCGCTGTAACGATGCTTTGTGTAAAACACCGCTCACGTATAGAGCCGTCGCCAGCCCCACCACGCATACGTTTGATGTAGAAGTTGTCTTGAGCAAAACCGGTAACCCTATAACCCTGTTCCAAGAGAGTTCAGGGCAGGATTTTGTACAACTCGTCACCTGTGAGGATCCCAATTGTACCACCCGTGTTCAGACAAAAATTCAGCAAGTCGATGTCATGCCGTATCAGGTAGAAATGCAGTTGAACAGTCAGGGATTGCCGGTACTAAGCTATATTGTCGCTTACGATCAGTCAACCACGCCAGATACACGCGATGCGCTCCGTGTGGTCATCTGTGAGAATATCTATTGTACGCAAAAGACGGGTGTCTACATTAACGCAGGTAAAGACAAGGGACTTGAACTCTCTATGGCGCTCGGCCCGGGCGACCGACCGATGATAAGCTATGATACGGGCTATACCAAGCAGGATATTATGCTGATGGCCTGTTTAGATGCGCCGTGCAGCCAAACCACAACCACCCTCATCGATGACTATGACGAAACGGATGACAATGTTTTGGGCCTTGATAACAACGGGTTACCGATTGTTGCCTACCAAGAAAATCTCAATAACGAGGTCAAACTCTACACCTCAAATGTGGCTCAGGGTAACGTCATGCTCGACTACAATACAGCCCGACCGGGCAGCATATTGACCCTGACCGGCACAAAATTGCCGACCAATAGCAGTGCAATCGTTTCCATCAATGGCGTGGGGCTGGGCCAAGCTCTAACAACAAATAATCAAGGCACGGGTGTCGTTCACCTGGATACGAGCCAGGCAGATCCGGGTTTCTACACGCTCAAAATTCAGATGGATAATGGTTTTGGCGGACAGCTTGTTAGACAGACAACGCTACACATTGATCCCAAAGCCCCACTTCATATCAGTACCAATACCGGCAGTTTAATCACCATCCCCGCCGGGATTGCCCGTCCGCCGCAGTTTGTTTACGTGCCCTACATTTCCCGCAATTAGGATAACTAACCCAAGTTGCTACACCGAAAAATACCGAAAGCCCCGTGTTTTTGACCTAACAACGCGGGAAGTAGTATCTAACCAAACGACTTCTTGCATTTTGAGCAAGAAAACGAACCGCTAAGGCGCAAAGTTCGCCAAGAAAAATTAAATCGAAAAACTTTGCGCCCTTTGCGTCTTTGCGGTTTTTATTGCACTTTTGGTTCCAGCTCGTCCGGGTTATGGAATAAGGAGTAGGGAGTAACGCATTTTACCT
>JAGRBY010000436.1 GCA_020433835.1 Anaerolineae bacterium
GAAGGCCACGACGTCGGGTTCTTATCAGGGATGACGGCCAACGCCAATATCGAGACCCAAGTTTTAGCAGACGCGGTCGTGGTACCGACCCAGGCTATTCAATCGGAGCAGGTCGATGGCGAGGCGGTCACCTATGTTGAAGTATTAGACGGTCCGAACAGCACCAGCCGGGTGGAAGTTGAAACCGGTCTGCGCAGTGGTTCGATGACGCAAGTAACAGCCGGCTTAGAAGTCGGCGACCAGGTCGTTATCCGCCAGCAAATTGAAGAGCCAAATTTGTAGATAAGATAGAAATTAGGAAGATATATTATGAGTAAAAATCTTGTTATAAACGCTGAAGATCTGGTTAAGACGTACCAAATGGGCGAGGTTAAAGTGCATGCTCTGCGTGGCGTCTCGCTGCAAGTAGAACAGGGCGAATTGCTATCGATTATGGGACCGTCCGGTTCCGGCAAATCGACCTTAATGAATATTTTAGGCTGTTTGGACCAACCCACTTCGGGACGGTACTATCTGGAAGGAACCGACGTAGCCCAGTTGGCCGATAACAAACTGTCGCAAATTCGCGGCAAACGGATAGGTTTCGTGTTTCAAAGTTTCAACCTGCTGCCGCGCACCAGCGCCATCGCCAACGTTGAACTGCCGATGGTCTATATGGGCATTAACCGTGGCGAACGCCGCCGACGCTCCGTCGCTGCGCTGGAGATGGTGGGCTTGGGGGGTCGTATCCATCACAAACCCAACGAGCTATCCGGAGGGCAGCAGCAGCGGGTGGCTATTGCCCGCGCTCTGGTCACCGACCCGGCTATCATTATGGCCGACGAGCCGACCGGTAACCTCGACTCGAAATCGAGTGTTGAGATTATGGGTATCTTTCAGCATCTGAATAAAGAGCAGGGCATCACCGTTATCTTTGTCACCCACGAGCCGGACATCGCTGAGCATACCCGACGGGTTATCCGGCTGGCCGACGGGCAGATTGTCGAAGACCGAACCATCGCCCATCCGCGCCGGGCCGGCGTTACCGAGGCAACACCGCTTGACGGAGGTGTGCCCCAGCCAACTTTAGCCGTTCAAGGAGCAGCATAATGCAAATATGGGAAAGTATCACCATTGCTCTGCGGGCCTTGACTATTAATAAATTAAGGACCATTTTAACTATGCTGGGTATCATCATCGGCGTAGCGGCTGTTATCGCCCTGATTTCTATTGGAAACGGGGTTCGCCAATCGATGAACGAACAGTTCACCAGCCTGGGCACCAACCTGCTGACTATCTCATCAGGAGGACGTGGCGGGCCAGGGGGCGGCCCACCTGGCCCACCCGGCAGCGAAGAAGAAGACTCATCGCAGGATAATTTGTTAGAAAAAGCGGCAGAACCTCTAACGATGAAAGATGTGGATGCATTAATGGATGCGGCTCAGACAGCGCACATTGTGGGTGTAGCCCCAACGTACAGCGTAAACAACCTGAGCGGAGGCGTAGTCTACGAACAAGAAGAAGCAGAAGATGTATCCGTAACCGGGGTTACACCCGATTATGAAACCATACGGAATATGACTCCGGAAGTAGGGCTATTTATCAGCCAAGACGATGTGGACCGCCGAGCGAGAGTAGCGGTACTGGGTTATGAAGTGGCCGAGACTTTATTCGGCACGAATCTTTCGGCAGCTATCGGTAAAAGCGTGCGTGTTAATAATGCTCAGTATGAAGTTATTGGCGTGCTGCCGGAAAGTGGCCAAGGCGGTTTCGGAAACCCCGACAACACCTTGTTGGTGCCTATCAGCACCGCCCAAACTCGACTAGGAAACTCCGGCACGTTTCGGGGCAGCTTGCAAGTATCGAATATTTATGTTGAAGTAGACAACCAAGACAATATGGATTTTGCCGAAGCGGAAGTAACCGCCGTACTGCGCGAACGTCACCGGTTGGGAACTGAGTATAAGAATGATTTCAACATCCAAAACCAGGCCCAACTGCTTGAGTTTGGCGACACGATGGCGACAACATTAACCGCCTTTCTAGGATCTATTGCCGGGGTTTCGCTACTTGTTGGGGGAATTGGCGTAATGAATATTATGCTGGTTTCCGTCACCGAGCGGACCCGCGAAATCGGTATCCGCAAAGCGGTCGGAGCCAAGCGGCGCGACATCTTAACACAATTTCTCATCGAAGCGATGGTTCTCTCACTGTTTGGCGGTTTTTTGGGTATTGCCGTAGGGTATAGTATCGCTGTGGCTTTACCCATGCTGATTACGCAATTGAGCAGTACGGTGGTGACCGTTAACTCGATATTGCTGGCTACCGGATTTTCCGCGGCTATCGGTCTTTTCTTTGGGGTTTATCCGGCCACCCGAGCCGCCCGACTACGACCGATTGAAGCGTTACGCTACGAATAGCGTTCAGCTATTAGCCTTCAGCAGTCAGCTTTATAACATATGATAACTTTAGGACATCACTATCGGCTTTATCACCTAAGAATTGGCTAACATAAGCTAAAAGCTGATCGCTTGCTAATCTTTTTGAGGATAATTATGAAAAAATTGACACCTTTTCTCTTGACCATATTGCTGCTCAGTTTAGCAGCATGCAGCACAGCCAGTGGTGCGACTCTTACCCCAACCATCGTCCGTTTAGATCGTGGCGAGTTGGCTCAAGCTGCAACTTCTACAGCGGAGGCAGTGGAACCCACCAGCACAACCGAGGCGGCTGAACCAACAGCCACCAACACCACGGTCGCCGCTAGCCCAACGGCTACGGAAGCCATAGAAACGGCAGATCCAACTGCCACAAGCGCGGCAACCGCAGCCACAACAGCAGTCACGCCAACGTCATCGGCAACAACGACGGCTACGGCATCAGCCGTAGCCCAGGTTGAGATCGTCACTCCGGCGATTAATCTGCGTTCCGGCCCAGGCATGGATTATGATTCCATTGGCACGGCGCAGGAAGGCGAGCAGCTAGACGTAACCGGCGTTAGCGCCTCCAAAGTGTGGCTGCAAGTTATCACCGCTGATGGAAAAACAGCCTGGGTTAGCGCCTCGACCGATTTCGTTCGCCTAATTTCGGCTGAGATTGATGACCTGCCTGTCGTCGAAGCCGGAAGCTCGGCCACTGGGGCTACACAACAAGCTGCCTCGGCTAGCTTTGCCGATGTGGTAGCTACAGAGACTGTCGCGGCCAATACATCCGGCGGACAGTTGGTTTTCGCGACCAGCAGCGGCGGCGATCTTTACATCGTCAATCTCGACGGCACCGGCTTACAGAAACTGGCCAGCGGCGTTATCGACCCGATTGTTTCGCCCGATGGAACACAGGTCGCCTACACGCGCTGGGAAAGCAGCGAATGGGGGGCGGTTTATACCTTTAGTCTGGTCGACGGCGTGGAGCGGGTTGTGTACAGCGACATTCTCCAACCCAAGTCTCCAACTTGGTCACCGGACGGCCAAAAGCTGGTCGTCTCATTCCAGCAAGGCGGCGTGCGCGATCCGAAGGAAGAGTGCCGTCGCTATGACTTCGGCGAACGGGTTCGAATACCAGAGAACTCAACCATTACTTCAACGACCTACAATGGCGACAAAAGTAAAACAATTGTCTGCTTTGTTCGAAATGAAGATTTACAATGGCTTCTAACCGAGATTGATGTCGCTACCGGCGAACGCCAAGATTTGCCAAGCGATCTTTATAGCTTCGCCCCGGCCTGGGATCCAGAAAATCCGCAGCGAGTCATTTATGAAGGCATCAAAGGGCTTATGCAGCTCGATCTTTCCACAGGCAGCAATACCGCGCTCACCACCGACGCCGGCGACACTGCACCGATTTTCTCATCAGATGGGCAAACCTTGCTCATGACCTACAAACAGCACGACCATTGGGAAGTATACACCTACAACCTGGCCAGCGGTGCACGCGAGCGGCTCACCAAGCCGCCGCTGATGGCTGACCCGCAGTATAGCAGTGCTGCCCCCACTTGGTCGCCCGACGGCAGCCAAATCGCTTTTCTCACCGATCGCACCGGCCAGTGGGAAATCTGGGTGATGAATGTTGATGGCAGTGATCCACAGCCGCTCTTTTCACCTGAGGTGCAAGGTCAACTTGGGTTGCAATACAACGGTGTCAATGAGCAGTTGTTGAACTGGATCGGCTCGACCGCTCCGGTATCGGCGAACGCTTCACCAGACCAACTGGTCAGTATCCCAACAGTCAGCGCTCCGACGGAGGAGACCTTACCCGCTAATACGGCCTTAACCGGCGATTGGGATTTCAGCTTTGGCACAATGTCTCTCACCCAACGTAGTGCTGTTGTCGACGGCACCTACAGTTGGTATGGTAGTGTAGACACAGGCACCATTGACGGCATCGTCCTTGATGATCTCAGTCAATTCCAAGGGCTATGGATCAGTGATCGCAATTCGGACAGCCAGCAACTGCTGCGCTGGAAGATTGCGCCTGACTATAACAGCTTTACCGGTAGTACAACCGGCGGTATGAACGCTCAGCAATGGTGTGGCGTCCGTTCCGGCCAGCCGCTGCCCGATGGTTGTGGTTTTAGCGGAAGCTGGCAACTGCACTTTGCCAGCCCAGTCGATATGACTGGACAGGCTACTTTGGTTCAGACCGGCGCAACGGTCCAAGGAACATTTGTCGATAGCGAAGGACATTCGGGCGAGATTACGGGCGTTGTAACCGTAGCATCCACAACCGAAGTCATGCTATCCGGCACGTGGAGCAACGACCAAGGTCAGCAAGATACATTCGAATGGCACCTCGATCTAACCACCGGTCGCACGTTCCAAGGCCGGCGTGATCCGGGTAACAGCGAGTGGTGCGGCTGGCGCGAGGGTACAGACGAACCGGTACCGTGCGGTTGGGAAGATTAGGGGTTGTGGTTCCGCCAACCATGTAAGGCTAGCCCACTCCCCTCGATACGAGTTTGCTTCATTGATACGTACTCGGAGTACACAAAATCTTATTATTTACTCCGACCTTTAAGCATGTCTTGTTCCTTAACAATAAATCGGTTTTCTCATCGTCCTTGTCCTCTTATAAACAGAAAAGGGCATCGATTACCGATTGCACTATTACAGGACTTACGCAGAGTGTAGAACAATTTGCTCAATTGTTCCGAATTGTGGGCCTACGCGTGGCGCAAATGGGCAATTGTCGCTACAAAATCGGGAATTTGCGTAAGTCCTGTATTAAAACTAAACCGTCTCTAAAGGGTTAATGTATGATCCAAAAACTAGCGATTGCCTTTTTCTTGATATTTTTCTTGAGCCTCATCTGGCTTGCCAATAGTTTTTTTACTGTCCAGGCTGCCCCCGGTAACGTCATAAAAGATGATTATGCAGTGGTGCTATCGTCTGGAGCGGAAACGTTAAAAAATTACGATGTACAGTTCGATCAACCCTTAATTCCCCGATCGAGCGTTACCCAGACAAATGCATATTCTATATTCGTGCCAATAATCATGAACACCTTTTGCACGGATGCCTTCAGTTATAATGAGACCATTCGTTATAATCTGGAAAAAGTAGAGGCAGAACAGGCATGGGCCAGTTGTTCGCAAGGCCAAGGCATTACAGTAGCCGTAGTAGACACCGGTATTGATCTTGATCACCCGGATTTGCAGGCCAATTTAGTTAGCGGCAAAAGCTTTGTCAGTGGTACCAGCAGCCCCGATGATGATGCGGGTCATGGTACCCACGTAGCCGGTGTTGTGGCTGGCATAGCAAATAACAGCGGTATTATTGGGGTTGCTCCAAAGGCCAGTCTGATGCCGGTCAAAGTCCTGGATAGCAATGGGAGTGGCTCCATTTACGATGTTGTCGACGGCATCGAGTGGGCTACAGACAACGGGGCCAATGTCATCAACATGAGTTTAGGTAGCGTTAGCTATTCCTCTATATTGGAAGATGCTGTAGATTATGCCCATGACAGAGGCGTCTTAATCGTCGCGGCTGGAGGCAACTGCGGCGATACCTTTTACTTTCTCAACGGCTGCTCTTATCAAGATCAGCCCGTCTATCCAGGCGCTGATGGCGACGTAATGGCTGTCGCGTCCACCGATAGCAACGATAATCAATCCAGCTTTTCAAACGAGGGCAGCTACATCGAAATAGCGGCTCCTGGCAGCAGTATTTACAGCACCTATCCCTCAGGCACGTACGCTACGCTCAGTGGCACATCAATGGCTACACCTCACGTTGCTG
>JAGRBY010000437.1 GCA_020433835.1 Anaerolineae bacterium
TGAGCCGTTTACCGGCCTGACCGATCCCGCTACCGCCCATCTGTTTGTGGAAACCGTCCGCACCGTGTTGACCACCACCGCAGCCGAAACCACCGTCTGGCGCTCGGCTGATCTCATCCACTCGCCTTATCCGCGCCCCTACCAGCGGGATGCCTTCAGCGTCTTTCAACAAGGCGGCTACCAGGGGCAGGTTATCGAAGCGCCCACCGGCAGCGGCAAAACCTTCATCGGCATGCTCTGTATTCAGGATTGGCTGCGGGCGCTGCACAGGGGGCAGTCAATTTTGGTGGTGGTTCCCACCAGCAATTACCAACAACAGTGGGCCGGTGAGCTGTGTTATCTGCCCATCGGCTTAAAGTTAACCCCAGAGATTATCTTTGCCGGCTCGCCGATGCAGTTGTACCGCTACGTCATCCACACCGGCGAGCGGCCCGCTCTGGTGTTGACCACGTACGCAGCCCTCTCCCAGTTTGGCTCGCCTTCCGGCAAAGGTGGTTTCGATGCGGCCTCGATAGAAATGTTTTTGCAGGGCGCTAATATTAAATACGTCATCCTGGATGAAATTCATAAGGTCGTGGAAGATATGCACAGCGTGTCGACGCAGGTTATCGGCTTGATGATGAGCTGGCTGCGCGACGGCATTCTGCACGGGTTGGTGGGTTTCTCCGGCACAGCCGAGGCTTACCGCCGCCGGTTTGAGGCCCTGGGACTGTCGCTGGATTACACCATTCCTCTCGATGACCTGGTGGCGGCCGGGTTTGTGGCTCCCTTTGCCGAGTTTGGCGTTCCCTTTGCCTACTCCACCCGCGAACGGCGCATCCGCGAACTGCTCGATCGCTACAAAGTGCATCTGCGCGATTACTTCACTCTTCTGGGTCCGATCGGCCTGCGTCGCATGTTCGCCGAGCTGCCTATCGAACAGCGTCGTACCCTTGGTCACGAGGTATTGGGCATGTATCGGGGCCGCAAAGATTGGCAGAGTGCGCTCGACAAACGCTTTGCCCAGTGGGAGTCGGGCAGCCCGGATGCGCTGGCCATCACCGAACTCCGGTTGGTAACCATCCTGCAAATCGCCCACGGCTGGAGCGATGCCGATTTGGTCGCCCAAACCGGGGCCGACGTGGTTGAGTTTGAACATGTGCAAGATGCGCTGAACACGATCCGGTATGAATTACTGACGCTGGTCTACCTGCCCAAAACGCTGACCCGACTGCAAGCCAGAGTCTTCACCCTCACCCTTGATGCCGAGGCACTGCGCCGTCTACCGGAGACCACCCGCAGCTCGGCCCGTACCGAAGCCGCTAAAGATTTGCTGGCGACAACGATCGCCGGTCTGTATGACGGCCTGAGCGACTGGTATATGCGTATGGGCGAGGGCCGGGTGGAAACCATTAAAGCCGTCATCGAGGCTGAAAGTCGGGTCCGTCCGGTGAGCGGCAAAATTGTGTTCGATACCGGGCGGCGCATTCGCTGGCAAGAGGGTGCGGCGATGCCCGGCTATCAGGGCGTCGGCGGGCTGTTTGCTGAAATGCTGGGCGACCCGCGCTTCACCGTATTGGCCGCCTTATCCAACGAGATGTACCTGACCTATGATGAGAACGATCCGGTCACCGAACACATTGCCGGTTTCATCGAAACCAAATTGATGCACGGCAACGCCAGCGAAGCCATTTTTGGGCTGGCGACGCAGGGATTGGATTTGCTCGATGAGACGATTACGGTTCTATACGATAGCTTTAATCAGCTTATTGGCGATTATATACCTTTGCTGCGCAACATCCACACCGCCCGCCCCGGTGACTTTAACCGTCGCGTGCTTAAGCCTATGCGCCGCCGGATAAAGCGGCTTAAGTTGGATGAGACGGTTGAGCCGCGGCTGCTGGCCCGACTTGATCGGCGCAACGTTAACCTGCAAACCCTGGAGCAAACCTTTTTCGACTACGCCATATTAGCGCGAACTTTTCGGCAGGCTCGCGTGGCGGAACTGGAGCAGGTGAGCGGCGCACGCCAAAAGTTCTTTGTGGTGCCGATGCCCGGCAACAGCCATCGCAAACAGTTGATGTACGATCTAACCGCCCGCATTGTGGATGCCGACGAAGTGCCGGTCAACTTTGTCATTGTTTCCAACTGGGCACGCACCGGTTGGAATGTGATTTCGCCTAACCTGCTGATCGACGCCACGGCCACCCGCAATGTAACTGCCTGGCAGCAGCTGATCGGCCGGGCCATTCGCGCTCGCCGCACCTGGAGCAACGACTGTTATCGGCTGCTAACGCTGCTCATCGGCCATCACCTGCCCTCGGATACCGGGCACGCTCCCACCCCAGCCATCGCCGTTAATAGCGATGGCTCACTGGATCAGAATCTACGCGAGCTGCTGGCGGAAATCGCCCCGCCTGATCTACACGAGACAGCCATCAACGGCAGCATGGCAGATCTAACGGACGAGGATCGCCGCCGGTTGGCCTTGGCTCTGGCCCAAAAGCGAAACAAGGTAACCCACATTTACGAGTTGGTGAAAGCGTACGGCAGCGACATTCAGCTTGAGTATAACCGAACGGAAAAAGTGTGGCAGCGGCGAGCAGCCATTGCCGCCAAACACGCCCAGGAAGTTTCGACACATCCCTTTACCGGCGCAAGAGTAGCCGGCGATGCCCACGCCCCTTTTCTGTACGTTACAGACCCACGCACCGATTTGCCGGAGCGCTTGCAAAGCCACCTGGAAGAAGCATTGCCCGGCTGTGATGACATCATTATTAATGGTTGGCTAGGAGAATAAATATTTTATGATAAAGTCTAAGGCGATCAACAACCTCCCCATCACGCTTGTAATCGTTTACCTGGTTCTTGTAATCCTCAGCATCATCCCCATCTTTACCAGCGACGATGCGCTGTCCGGTATCTTCGCGGTGATTTTGACCGCACCGTGGAGCGCTTTGTTCGGTAACTTACTGCCGAGTTCCGTGTTCGACAATACAGCGAGAGGATTGCTCTTGATTATTATTGGCGCAATCATTAATGCCGCTTTGCTCTACGCTTTCGTTCGGTGGCTTGTTAGGCAATTTGAGGCCTAGCTGCTGATGACGAGATACGGACGTGGTGAAAAAAGGCTAAACCAATCGGTAGCAACAGGGGTTGAATTATTACATCCCCTGAAGATTATTCAAGTGGACAAGATGTAACTGTCAAATAAGGAGAAAGTATAATGCCAAAATTTGAACGTCAGGTGGAAATTGAGGCTCCGGTGGAAACCGTTTGGGCGATTATCACCAACCCCCAACAGTGGCCCTTCTGGTTTCCGGGGATCGAAGCGGTCTCTAACGTGAGTGAGGTTAAGCCGGGGAGTACCTTCCAATGGCAGGACGAAGGTCGAACCGGGGTTGGTTCGATTGTCAGCCTTGAGCCTCATGAACGGCTGGAGGTTATGACTCAAATGGGCGACGATAAAGACTCTCACCTTTTTGAGCTGAAACCGGACCGGGGGTTCCTGGGCCTTGGCGGCTCGCATGGATGCCGGGTGGACTATACACTGGACACCCTGATGGGCGGTGGTATTTTGGCCCAATTCCTGGCCGGAGGAAATCCAAAAGACACGCTCAAGGTCAAAAAGGCACTGGACAGTTTGAAGGATCTGGTAGAAGGCCAGGGGCGCTAGAGCGCCACCATGGGTAGGGTAGATACGGTAGAGACCGATACATAGGACAGTTTCGGCTTTATCGCCACACAAAGACTATTTTTCACTATCTATCAAAAGTTAAAGGAGCTAGAAATGGGTTTCATTGCGACCATTGTTGTTGGTTTAATTGCCGGTTGGTTGGCCTCGCTCATTATGAAAACCGGTACGGGCCTCATTGGTGATATCATTATTGGGATCATTGGCGGCTTTCTCGGTGGCCTCCTATCGCAGTTGTTGCTGGGCGTCAACCTGATGAGCGGTATCAATGTGACCAGTATAATCGTAGCCTTGATCGGTGCCGTCGTTCTACTGGCTATTGTCAAAGTAATCCGCCGTTGATGTAACACTTTCTATAATCAGTAGACCGCACCAACCTAAATAGATCGAGAGAGATGGTAGCGAAGCGTTCAATTGCGGTCTACTGATTTTTGTTATATTTTCATAATGACTATACTCAGAGCAAGAAGATAGACATATGATCACCAAAAGGCCTACTCAACGGTCAATTGACCAAAGCAAAAGCATGGATCGTGACAATATTCGATGTCTCCAGGAAAAACCCCCTTATCTTCAACTCCATACTACGACGAACTTCGCGAGGCGATGGCGTTGGCCGGCTGTCCGGTGTGCCGGCTGTTGGATCAGACCGCCAATGTGCAAATTGACTCCGTGCTGTGGGAAATGGTCAATGTCCCCGCCTTTCAGGAAGAATTTCAGCGGTCACGCGGCTACTGCCGTCATCACAGCTGGATGATGGTGCGCGGCGGAGCCGCTTTAGGCATTTCAATTTTGATGCAGTCCGTGTTTGATGTCTTGCTGGAGACGCTCGACCAGTATGACAATGATACATCCGGGCATAGCTTCCAACAGCTACGCCACGCATTGGGCTTTTCCCCCGGTGGTCGAGTAGAGCGACTCATTACGCATCTTTCTCCCCAGTCCGAATGCCCTATCTGTCTTATTTTGAAACCGATTGAAAGCGGCTATATAAGCACGCTTCTCAGTCATCTGGTTAACGATGATGCCTTGAGAGAAATCTACCAACAGTCTCATGGTTTGTGTCTAGCCCATCTACAGCAAGGGATACAGTCTGCCGGGTCGGGCAAATCTCTGGACGCTTTGCTGGCGGCCCAACGCCATATCTGGCAGCACCTCAAAGGTCAGCTTGCTGAATTCATTCGAAAAAATGATTATCGATTCAGCAAAGAACCTGTCGGCATCGAGGGTGATGCCTGGCAGCGTGCTCTTGAGGCCCTCTATGGAGCACCACCCCAACCCCCCGGCCTGGGCAGAGGGCTAACCTCTGATGTAAAGTGTTAGTATCCGTTTCAAAACAAACAAGGTATTTCAGAAGCCTTTCAGTGGTAGGGCTGTAAATTAATTCCTCATGTAGCCCTCGAATAAATTCAATGACGACAAGCTTTCAGTTTGCGTAGTTATAGCCTTAGGAGAGAGATTGTATGAGTTTGCTAAGCAAATTAAAAAATCTAGGTATGGACACCATAACCTATTACAACGAGAGTCTCCCGTCCCGCTCAGCCGCAGCGCTGGCCTATCGGGCTGTTTTCTCGCTGGCGCCGTTACTATTAATTGCCACCATGGTTCTGGGCATTTTTGTTGGCCAGGAGGCCGCCCAAGATGAAATCAACGCGGCTTTAGAACGGGTACTAACCGACGAGTCGGCGGCGATGGTTGAAGACTCAGTGCAATCCATCTTTCAACAAACCGGTACCGGAATTACGCTCACTTCGTTGCTTGGACTGGCGCTTTTAGCTTATGGGGCATCGGCCTTGTTTAAGGAGCTAAAGATTGCTCTCCATGCGGTTTGGGGTTTGCCGCCTGCCCCCAAAAAGGGCCTCAAGGCGAATATCATCTCGCAAGTGACGGCAGTTGTCATGGTGTTGATGATCGGCTTCTTTTTTCTGCTGTTGATTGTAATTAACCTGGTTATCTCACTGCTGGACAGCTATATTTTTTATGGCGAACTGGGCGTATTGCAATGGGGTAGCTTTTTGGGCACCATCCTGGTTGTGGCGCTGCTTATCGGCTTGTTGTACCGAGTAATACCGGATATAACCCTGCCCTGGTCTGATCTGTGGGTGGGCGCGCTGGTGACAACGATTCTTATGATGATCGGCATCTGGGGCATCAAGTTCTATTTAACGCACAGCAATGTCGGATCGGCAGCCGGTACGGCCGGGGCTTTGATCATCATGCTGTTGGGCATCTATTACGCCGCCCAGGTGTTTTTGTTGGGAGCCAGCTTTGTCGCAGGCTATACCAAAAACTTTGGCTCAGAGAGAGCGTTGCAGGTATTGGCGATGTTTACCACCGCAAAAGTAGAATCGGGCAGTCAAGAAACGTTAGAAAGTGTTTCCTAACTCTGCTCGTTCTCATTTTCCCCTGCCGCTAACGCGACTCCCCGCTCCCTAAGGGAGAGGGGTTGGGGGTGAGGGGTTATTTTCAGAGAAGATGTAAAATGTCCAGCATCGAGTAAGCACGCCATGACTGAACTGCAACAAGAA
>JAGRBY010000438.1 GCA_020433835.1 Anaerolineae bacterium
TGGGCCGCCACCAGCCAAAACATAACGTAGCCGGTCACCGTCACCAGCTCGCCAAAGGCAAAGTTGAGCATGCCTAACACGCTAAAGACCATGGCCAGCCCCAGGGCCAGCAGGGCGTAAATGCTGCCCAGACTGAGGGCGTTGATAAATTGTTGGGTTAGTAGTTCAGGGGTCATGCGTCTCCCAAATAGGCGCGTTCCAAATCAAGCCCGCCTTCTTGAAATTCTTGCGCACTGCCTGCGGCCTGCACCCGGCCCGAAGCCAATACGTAGGCCCGGTCGGAAATTTCCAGCGCCTGGTGCGCGTTTTGTTCCACCAGCACAATCGTTAACCCGTCATCGCGCAAATGCTGAATAAGTTCTAAGATGTCGCTGACCAGCAGCGGCGCTAAGCCCAACGACGGTTCATCGAGCAGCATCATTTTAGGCTGGCTCATCAGGGCACGGGCAATGGCTAACATCTGCTGCTGCCCCCCTGAAAGCGTGCCACCTAACTGTGCTTGGCGCTCGGCCAAAATGGGGAACTGCTCAAATACAAAAGCGAGACTTTCTTCCACCGCCCGCTTGTTGCGCTGCAAATAGGCTCCGGCCCGCAGATTTTCCAGCACCGTCAGCCGGGAAAAGATGCGCCGCCCTTCCGGCACCAGGGCGATACCGGTCGCCAGGTTATCCTCCGGCGACCGCCCGTCGATGCGCATGGATTGGTGGATGATCTCACCCCGCTGCGGGCGCAGCAAGCCAACCACGGTGCGCAGCAAGGTACTCTTGCCGGCCCCATTCGGCCCCAAGACCGCTACAATTTCTCCTTTGTCAACGTTGAGGGAGATGCCGTGGAGGACTTCCACCGGCCCGTAATTTACAACCAGATCGCGAATGTGTAACAAAATGTTTGTCCTAAAAGGGGGGTAGGGATTAGGTAGTAGGGGGCGTTCGTTAGACCTGACAGGTTTTGTACGGCACGTTTGGGCGTAAATAGAAGCCCATTTGTCGCTCATCTTACGCCGTAAGAAACCGTTGGAAACCTGTCAGGTCTTTCATGACATCGCGTTTGCAGAGGTTTTCCCCCTTAATCCCTACCCCTTACCCCTTACTTTCTAAGGTTCAGGAATATAATCCGGCAGCACCTGATCGAGAAAAACCAACTCACCGTTTTCTACTTTCACCAGCGTAACCGCTTTATCAGAGCGGCGGGTGTCGGGGTTCATGGTGATGGTGCCGGTTACGCCTTCGAAGCCGGAAATTTGCTTGAGGCCTTCCATAATGTCGGCCGGTTCAGCCGAGCCGGTGCTTTCGATGGCCTGTTTGACCATATAGATTTCATCATAGCCTACGCCGTAAGCTACCGAATCGGGGGCTGTGCCGGTGCTCTCTTCGTAAAGGGCGAAGAACTTACCCAGGGCATTGTCGGCGCTGGGGAAAGCGTGGGTGGTGAAGACCATGCCTTCAACCGCCTCACCCGCATCGAGCAGCGAAGCATCGTGGTTGCCGTCGGTGGAGATCAGCGGCGTTTCAACTCCCGCCGAGCGCAGTTGGCGCACAAAGATGGGCGTATCGGGAATAAACATCGCGGTGAAAAGGACATCGGGCGCTTCCGGCAGTCCGGCAATTGATGTCGCCAGCGCCGAGTAATCTCCGGCATCGATGCGATACTGCTCCTCGCCGATGACCTTGCCGCCCAGGTGCTCGAAGCTCTCGGTGAAGTAGTCGATCATATTGTCGGTGTAGGGAATTTCCGTGGAGCGAATGGTGAATGCAGTGCGATAGCCTTGCTGATAGGCATATTGTGCGGCTAATGCCCCCTGGATGGTATCGCTCATTACCAATTGGAAGGCGCAGTCACCGGCATCGCCCACCAGCGTGGGGGCGGTACCGTCGCCGGTGGAAATCGGAATGCCTTGCCCGCAGGCGACCGTCGCTTGGGCTAAAAACGCATCGCCGGTGGTGCCGATAATATAAGCAACGTCACCGCCGCTCAAGGCTTCTTCCAGAAGCTGAAGGCTCAAAGCCTGGTCGTTTTTACCGTCGCTGGTCATCAGCTCTAACGGGCGACCTAACACCCCGCCGGCAGCGTTGATCTCCTCAACGGCAAACTGCGCCCCGTTACGAACCGGCAGGTCGTAAAATGAGTACACATCGCTAAAATCGCCTACATAGACAATTTTAATAGGATCGCCGCTGGCTTCTTCGGATGGAGCGGCTTCTTCGGTGGCCGCGGCTTCCTCGGCCATTGCTTCTGCGGTCGCTTCCTCTACAACTTCGGCTTCTGCGGGTTCCTCTGTTTCAACTACGGCCGGTTCGACCACTTCACCTTCCGGCTCCGGGGTTGAAGCCGATTGGCAGGCGGTCGCCAGCATGAAAACCAATAAAACCATAAGCCAATTTTTCCAATTGCGTGTTGTCATTTTCTCCTCCATAGTTTTGATTTCTGGTATTGCGTTGAGCCAGTCTACTCAATCGTGATATAAAGTGTCTTGTTGCGAGATTGAAAATGAGAGATGGGTCGATGCCAACGGACATCTTCCCGCTCGGTCACTCCTCTCCTACCATTGTTTAGAATTGTAAAGAATTTCTTCAGGCCAGTCCGTGCGCCCGCAGAACGTTATGGGCCAGGATATTGTGCCCGATTGACTGAGCTTGGTCGATGGTCATGAAATCGCGCTCAACGGCGCTGCTCAGCACGCGCTCCAGTGCGGCCCGGCCTTCTTTGGCCGAAATCCACACAATCTCCGGCTCCGAAGCTTCGTCGGAGCCATACAGGATTTTATTGGTCGGTACGGCACCGATGACCTGGGTCAAAACACGATCCATATCCAGCATACCCCAAGGGAAGTAAAGCGACAACTCCAGATAGGCCAATGGATAGAGCGAGGCCAGGTAGGTCGCTTCGCCCAGCCAGGGAAAGCCGCTATGGATCAAAACCGTGGGGTGATCGGCAAAGCGGGTGAGCAGCGGGCCTAAGTTGCTGGGCCGGGCGTGGCTCAAGACCACATCGGTATCGCCCGCGCCGGAATGAATATGAACCGGGCGATCATACTTTTTGGCGATCTCAAAGGTGACGTTCAGCAGATGATCGCGCAGCGCTTTGCTGGTATCACGCCCTTCGCGCCAGTCGGCGGCTTGCCAGCGTTTGTACGAGGCCGCAACCTCTTCGCGGCTGGGCGCACCGACATCCAACCCGGTGCGGTAAGCAATGATCGATTTGAAGGCTACGCAGCGCGGGTCGTTCACAGCGCGTTCCAATTCGGCCCGAAACGCGGCTTCGAGATCGGCGGCGCTTTGGGTTTGTTGACGGGCGGCTTCGATCATCGGCTCGATGCGGGCGACGCGGTGAATGGTGATGCCGGTTAATTCTTGCATCACCCGTTGATCGACTTTGGGCAACGGGTAGCCGTCGTCAACAACCATGGCGCTCACATGGGCATCGGCCATCAAGCCCGAAATGTAGGCTTGCGGATCGGCTGCCAGCGTAGCGTGGCGGGTCGGCAACAGCGCCTCCGGCGAGCAAGCCAGATACTCAGCCAACCGGCGGCGGGTGAGCATCGCCATGAGGGTGTGGTCGGTCATGGATGAGACGGCTCCGGCCAGCGCCGGGTTAACGCCGGTGGCCGAGCCAAAACACATACCCATGACCGTAATCCGGTCGAGAAAGCCTTCAGGCGGCGCAGCGATCAGCTTGTCGGCCTGAAAACCGTGCGAGTGGGCATCAACAATAGGGGCTTGACTTAAATCGATTCTCATCCGTACCTCCAGCGCAGCGTTTCGGTTAATTGGGCTTCATCCATCGTGCCGTAGCTGTCCCATTCCAGGCGGCGCGAGGCGAGAAAGGCTTCAAATTCAGCTTCGCCCATCGCCTGCCGGGCAAAATCGGACTGGGCCAGGCGGTCGATGGCTTCGCCCAGGTCGGCGGGTAGCCGGTAAACGGCGTTCGCTGCACGCTCGGCTTCAGACAACTCCGACGGATTGGTTTGCAGTGGCGTCGGCAAGGTCAGGCCGCGCTCCAGCCCATCGAGCGCCGAAGCGATCAGCATCGCCATTGAGAGGTAGGGGTTGGCGGTGTGATCGATGGTTTTTAGCTCCATGTTGGCGGCTTTGTCGCGGCTGCCGGCGGTACCTTTAATCAGGCGTATGGCGGCTTCGCGGTTTTCGTGGCCCCAGCAGGTGAAGCCCCCCGACCATTTATCGGGCTGAAGCCGGCCATAACTGAGCACGCTCGGCGCGTAAACGGCCACGAGGTCGCGCAAATGGGCGAGCACACCGGCGGTTAGGGCTTCGCCTGCGGGCGTTAGCCCCTCGGGGCCATCGCCGCCGGTCATTAAGTTTTTGTCGGCTTTCCAGGCGCTGAAATGGAGATGACAGCCGTTGCCCACGGCTCCATCAAGCACCAGCGGCGCGAACGAGGTTTTGAAGCCGTGTTTAGCGGCAATGCGGCGAATGGTGGTGCGGGCCAGCACGTGTTGATCGGCGGCGGCTACGGGTGGGAGCGCTCCCAAAGACATTTCAACCTGGCCCGATGAGTACTCGGGATGGAATTGGGCCACCTGGATGCCTTGCGCTTCAAGTGCGGTTACGACATCGACGGCAAAGCCTTCCAGCGGCAGCAGGGCGATGGGGCTGTAGCCGGGGCCGTCGTGAACGGGCGCGTCGTCGGCAGTGAAGAGCGTAAATTCGAGTTCGAAGGCCATTTTGAAGGTGATACCGTGCGCGGCGGCGTTATCGACCATGCTTTTGAGCAGGCTGCGCTGGCAAATTGGCATCACGTTGAGGTCTTGATCGTACTGATCGACCGGTGCCCAGGCCCAGCCCGGTGCGCCGGATAACGCCACGCTGGCGGCGAGATCGGGGAGCAGGCGCATATCGCCGGAGGGGGTGTCGTAGCCGGGGCTGGCGGCGATGTGGTCATCGACGGCAAAGACGGCGAATACATACGACAGCCCGACGCCATACTGTCCAACGCCGGCCAGCCGGTCAATCGGCACGCATTTTACGCGCGTCACGCCGGCATTATCAACCAGCGTACAGGCGACCAATCGAACGCCGTCTTCTTTGAGTTTCTGGATCACTGCATCTGCATTTTCGTTCAAACT
Organism: Anaerolineae bacterium; assembly: GCA_020433835.1. The sequence goes on from JAGRBY010000438.1 coordinate 5,084, forward strand.
GTTCTCCTGGTGGGTTGATTGGATAGTTGGTTAGATAGCAAAGTTTTTCTTTAATAAGAATGGAAAGGATTAGGACGCAGATACACACAGATTTTCGCAGATAAATATAAAAGATCAGCGTTTATCTGTGTGTATCTGTGTCCCATAAAACGGGTTGAACCCCAAAAGTCTTATTTAGGAACAAGATTAGTAAACGACCATCCATCCAACTATTTATCTTGCAAAACCTGCATCGCGGCGTTGCGACCATTGATAGCGATGACGCTGCCGCCGGGATGGGTGGCGGCTCCGCACAGATACACGCCCTCCATGGGGGTGCGGCAGGTCAACCGGCGATCCCACATAGTGGCCGGGAGACAACTGCCCTGAAAGATATGGCCGCCGGTTAAGCCGACTTTAGCCTCGATGTCGGGCGGGCCCATAACTTCAACGTGTTGGATGGCCGCCGGGAAGTTGCTGCAAAAACGGGCAATCGAGTTGATGACCGTTTGGCCGACTTCGTCACGGCGGGAGTTCCAATCGCCGTCGGCAAAGTGATACGGTACATACTGGCAGAAGGCGCTCATCACGTGTTTGCCTTCCGGCACAACCGAGCGGTCTTGGGCCGATTGGAAATAAAGTTCCGTCCACAGCCGGGGGGCGATTTGCCCTTGACGGGCCAAGGCGTAGGAGTCGCGCCACTCTTGTTTGCTGAGCGGGGTGTTGATTTGGGCAGTGTGGTGCAGCTCGTTAGTGCCGGGCTGGGCGGTGAAGTTGGGCAGTTCGTGCAGCCCCACCGAGAGTTTGACGGTGCAGCCCTCAATGGGCGTGGCCTCAACCTGGGCCTGCCAGCCGGCATCGGCTTGCGCACCGAGTAAGCGTAGCGTCACTTGCGGATCGGCGTTGGAGATGACTACCGGCGCGGTGATACGGTCGCCGCCGGTCAGTTCGACACCCTGGCCGGGTAAAATGGCGGCAACCGGCAGACCGGCGGCGATAACTGCTCCGGCCTCGCGGGCGATGTCGGCTAAGATGAAGGAGACCATGCCCGTACCGCCTTTGACGTAACCCCACATCCCGGCTTGGCCCTCCATACGGCCGCTGCCGTGATGAAACGCAATCGATGCGGTGCCGGGA
>JAGRBY010000439.1 GCA_020433835.1 Anaerolineae bacterium
GGATTGGTCATTGCCGGAGGCATCGGCACCAGCCAGCGCCAGGATTACAGCGTGATGGGCGACACGGTCAATCTGGCGGCTCGGCTCGAAGATTTGAGCGAAAGCGGCGAGATTTTGGTCGGCGAAGCCACCTATCTTTTAACTGCGCCTTTTTTTGAGTTTGATCCCCTTAAACCGGTAAAAGTCAAAGGTAAAGCTCAGCCGGTTCGCGTTTATCGCCTGCTTAAGGCCAAGGCGATATTGGGCGGACAACTTCGCGGTATTGAGGGGTTGAGTTCGCCGCTGGTTGGCCGCGTTGAAGAATTAACAGACCTCAAGGCCATATTGCAGCGCTTTTATGAAGGCCAAGGCCGGGTTGTATCGGTAACCGGCGATGTTGGTTTGGGCAAATCAAGGCTGATTGAAGAATTGAACCGCATATGTGCGCAAGATGGTCATGCCCAATGGGTTGATGGTCGGGCCTTATCCTTTGGTGAAGAGGCCAGCTATCTGGTTGCACGCGATGTACTGCGTAATATGCTCGGTCTCGATCTCGATTCCTCGATTACCGCTAAAGAAACAACGCTCCGTTTGGCCGTAGAGGCGATATTGCCTGAGCAATTTGTCGATGTATATCCTTTCCTGGCCTATTTGTTGGATGTGCCCTTAGAAGATGGGTTGGCTCAACGGATAAAATACCTGGAAGGCGAAGCGCTCCACGAACGCATTATTCAGGCCGTTCAGATTTACATTACAGCCACCAGCCGGGAAAAACCGTTGGTGATGGTCTGGGAAGATCTGCATTGGGCCGATCCTTCAAGTTTGCAACTGTTAGAAAGTTTGCTGCCGTTTACCCAAAATCACTCCCTTTTACTCTTTTTAATCTATCGTCCACCCGTGCCTAATAGCCGAATTATTCAGTTTCAAAATCGCCTCCATGCAGCCGTTGGTGACGCTTCGATGATGATTCAACTCGCTCCGCTCACGCAAGTGGAAAGCGGCCAACTGCTCGATAACCTGCTTGGGGCAGAAACGCTGCCGGCTAATCTGAAACAGGTGATGATTTCTAAAGCAGAGGGCAACCCCTTCTATTTGGAAGAGGTCATTCGCTCTTTAATTAACAGCGGAGCCATTGCCCGCTCGGTCGATAATCATCACTGGCAGGTGATGGCCGGTATTGATGCTATTAGCCTGCCGGATACGCTGCAAGGGGTTATTATGTCTCGCATCGATCAACTTGATCCTGAAACGAAGCGGATATTGCAGGTGGCGGCGGTGATTGGGCGCAACTTCTCGCACCAGGTTTTAACCCAAGTGGTTGAGACATTGCAGGTAGAAAATTAAGAATATTCTTCAGTATAAGCGTTTTGTAGAGGCCAATTGATGTCAACCGTTTCCAAATATCTCACTACTTTAGAAACTCTCGATTTGGTCGCTCGAAAAAAGAGCGATCCTGATTTGGAGTTTGCGTTCAAACATGTCTTGACCCAAGAGTCGGTCTATAACAGCCTGCTGCACAGCGATCGCCGCCAGATTCACCAGCAAGTTGGCGAAGTGCTAGAAACCCTTTTCTCCAATGAAACGCACGAGGGCGAAGTGACGCTGATGTTGGCCTATCATTTTGAGCAAAGTGGCGATAAATCTCGGGCCTTGAGCTATATCAAAAAGGCTGCCGATAGCGCTTTAGCTGCTTATGCCAATCACGAAGCCAGATCGCTATACCAGCGTGCTTTAGCCCTTTTAGACCGCGATGATTATGCCCAGCGTTGGGAGATTTTAGCCAATCAGGAAATTATTCTTGATCGTCTGGGTGAGCGCGATAAACAAGCCGATACCCTGACGCAAATACAAACCCTGGCCGAACTGATGCAGGATGATCGGCGTTTAGCCATCACCCATAATCGTCGCTCGGCTTACTTCGATAAAATTAGCGAATATCGGGCCTCGGCTGAAGCTGCCGAGGTTGGTTTGCGCATCGCTCAACGTGCTCAGGATAATCGTTTACAGGCAGAAAGTTTTAATCTGTTAGCCCTGGCGGCCTGGCGTCGCTTCGATTATCCTCAGGTTCAAACGTGGGCGATGGAAGCACTGAATGTGCTCAATGGGGCAGGTGATCCGGAAACTCAGGTGGCTAGCTTTTTTCATCTGGGCAAAGCCGGCTATCGGTTGGGGCAGTACGATGTGGCGCTGCATTATTTGCGATCCGCCCACGAGTTATCGCAAAGTATGGATGACCGCGAGGCTGAAGCAACTAGCCACATGATCCTCGGCTGGATTTACCAGCGTCTGGGCGACTACGACCGGGCCGAAGAACATTACCAGGCTAAGCTGGAGCTGCGTCGTATGACCGGCAGTCGCTATGGCGAAGCCACCGCGCTTAGCCATCTTGGCTGGTTGGCCTATGATCAGCACAATCCACATGCCGGTCTGGAGTATAGCCAGCAGGCGCTCGATATCTCACGCGCCGTCAACGATCGCGAAAATGAAGGGTATGCCTTAAGCGGGTTTGGCCTCAATTACGAGCAGCTAGAACAAATCGAGCCGGCTATCACCCATTACCAAGCTGCTTTAGCCAGCCACCAAGATATCGGAGCCACAACACTCGCGGTGTTCGATCAAACCGGCCTGGCACGCTTAGCTCTAGCCCAGGACGATCTTGATACCGCGTGTCAATACATCACGCCGGTCATCGATTGGATTAAAGCCGGCAACGCCCAAAAATTTTGGGATCCCTGGATTATCTATCAATCGAGCTACCAACTTCTGACCATCCTTGGCGATGTTGAAGAAGCCAAAGTCATATTAGATGAAGCGTACCACATCCTGCAGCAGCGCGCCGACGGTATTAGCGACAAACACCTGCGTGAATGTTTCCTTACTAAGGTCGCCGTCAACCGCGAAATTATCGAGGCGTGGCAGCAGACTCAGCACGCGTAATAGCGATTATGGCCAGAAACCAGGGTTTTTAGCGTTAAAAAGAGCGCTTTTGACCGCAAAAGGTTATCAATGCGGTATCAAAACCCTGGTTTCTAAACGAGCGTTTTTTGAGGACGGCTAATTATACCGATACACCTTCAACGTATGATCGATACCCAATTCCGCATGGTAATAGGGTTTAGCCCGGCGCAGTGGATACACCATTGTGCCGGACTTCGTGGTGGTTTCCAGCACATAGTGGCGACCTTGATACACAAACACCACCCAGGCATGATAACCGGCGGTTTGTACTTCGCCAACAACAAACAGAGCCGGAATACCTAACTCTTTCATCTTTCGCCAAGCCCATAGAGCGTGGTCTTCGCAGTCACCTTTGCGAATCTGTTCAAAGGTGAGCGGGTGCTGCCAGAAATCGTGTTTCATAAACAGCACCTGGTCATGAACATATTCACACGCACGCAGCCAGGCACAGATTTCGTCGATGGATGAAACGGCGACTCGGCTTTGCCCCTCGAAATACCAACTGAAGTCGTTTTGTGCTCCCTTGCCAAAAGCTTGAATCGGGATCAGTTTGATCTCAACCTGTTCTTCCTGACGCGATTGACGGATATCGAGGATTAAGAGTATGACCAAACTCATTATCTGTATCAGCCCGATGAGTAGGATAACAAAAAACGCAGTAAGCAGCACACTATTATAGGTTGTCGTAAGCAGGCTCACTCTAGCCAGCGGGTTAAATGGATAATTGAGCGGCATTGTGAAGGGTCCGTATATTGGCCATTACTTTTGCGAGTAGGATACCAAATTTTACGGATGCCGTCTCAATGGCATCTTCAATGACTTATCAATAACAAACATTGACGGGCAGAGGGCAGATTTACCCTTCTTCCCATATCGAACGATAAGCCCCGATGCTCTCAAAGTAGCCAATGAGCCGCTCATAGAAGGGATGCGCTGAAATGGTAGCGCTATCGCCAATGACCAACAGCTTGCGTCGAGCGCGAGTCAAGGCCACATTCATCCGCCGCGTATCGCCTAAAAAGCCGATGTCACCCTCCAGATTGGAGCGCACCAGCGAGATGATGACCGCCTCCTTCTCGCGCCCCTGAAAGCCATCCACGGTATCGGCCTCGACGCCGAGCGGCTCTAACTGCTCTCGCAGCAGCCGCACTTGAGCGGCATACGGGGTGATTACGGCGATGTCATTGGGCGAAACTCCGGCGGCTCGCAGCGCCTCGACTTTGCGAACCACCCACAGCGCCTCATGCGGATTGCGGCGACTCTGCCCGTCCGGCTCGATCTCCTCATCATAGCTGGCTCCGGCGGTGTCGATAAATTCAACCGGCGCTTCCGTTAGCGCTTCGGTAGTGACACCTGGCAAATCACTGAGTAGATGCAATTCCACTGCGCTGTCGGCTTGCAGCGAGTCCTCATAAAATTCCTGTGAGGAAAAATTCATAATAGCTTCGTGCATACGGTATTGAACAGTTAGGCGTCGCGAAACTTGTGACCCTAATGCGGTCATCAGCCGCTCCATCAGGCTGATGCCAAAGCCCTGTGCGGCGGCTTCCGGCGAGACAACCGTGGGTGGAAGCTGACAGTGATCGCCGGCCAGAATAACGCGGTCACTGCGCAGTATCGGCAGCCAGACGCCCGGTTCGGTACTTTGGCAGGCTTCGTCGATAACGCACACATCGAAACGGCGCTGGCCCAACACCTCGCTGCTGAGGCCGGTGGTGGTAGCGCACAAAATTTGGGCCGAATCGAGAATGCGCTCAACGGTTTGGGCCTCGATACGGCGAGCGTCGGCCAGCATCAGTTTGGCCTCTTGGCGCATCTCTCGTTTGGCCCCGCGCTCGGGTTTGGCCCGTCTAAATTTACCGGCCTGACCGCGCAGGGCGTGGGCCTCGCGGATGAGATTGCGGGCGATTTTCATATCAGGATGGTTCTCAACCAGCAGATCGAGCGTATGCTCTCGCAGTTCGGGCAAAACGCGAGCCGGATGCCCCAGCCGCAGCACCTTTTCACCCGCCGCCAAAAGTCGCTCAAAAATATTATCGACGGCCAAATTGCTGGGAGCGCAGGCCAGCACCGTTTGCCCCCGCTGCACCGCCTGCCGGATGAACTCGACGACCGTGGTCGTTTTGCCCGTTCCCGGCGGGCCGTGAATAATGGCGATATCGTGGGCCGATAAAGCAAACCGAGTGGCTTCCTGCTGGGGCAGATTAAGCTGCTGGTTTAGCTCTAATGCGACCGTGTCCGGCTTCTGTTCAAATGAAGGCGATTGCTCATACAGTAATACGCGGCGCAGTTCGGCCAGCCGGTCGCCGTGGGCGGCTGTGGCCCGGTCGAGCGCTTCACGCTGACGGCGTCTCGCAATTTCATCGTTCGCGACATCGAGCCGAAAGGTGGGGCGATTGGTCTCCGTCTCCGGCCATGCGCTGAGGGCAACCTGAATGGTTTTACGATCGCGCTGGCTGACCACACCGCGCCAGGCGGCCTCCTCGCTGCCCTGCTCTTCGGTCAAGATGATCGGCGTGCCCACCTCCAAACGATGCCAGGGAAGTGACAGCGTTTGATTACGCTTGGCCAGCGTCACCAAAATTCGACCGCCCAGCCCACCGTACTCATCGACAATGACCAGTTGAACCAGCGTCTTGCCGGTACGTTCGGCGGCCTCACCTGATCCGGCCCGCTGCATGTCGGCCAGCAGTTGCGCTTTCTCAGCCTTGGCCTCAAGATCGAGCAAGGTGGCTAAACGCTGAAAATGGTGATCATCGAGATGAGCCAAGCGGCTGGTTGAGTCGGTCTGGCTCCAGGCGCGAATATTATGATGGTTGAAACTGGCTCCATCGAGCGCCTGAGCCAGCTTAACAACCAAACCATCAGGAACATCAATCGTCGCCTGGCGGCTGCCAAGCTCGATTTTGCCGACATCGTCTCGGTTTACGCCACCGTTTTCTATAATGAAGCGCAAAATAGCACCCTTGCTGATATGTGGTGGTAGATTACTTAGAAATAATAATGTCATCGCTTGTCACTTGATTTGTTAGGTTACTGGTTATTACAATATTCTACCTATAAAGCGCCATTTTTCCTAAGTTAAACAAAAGACTTGACACAGTAAAAAAATCGTGATAAATTTTCCAATGTAGTTAGTAGGTGGCTTGAATCAACGTAAGATATATATCTGAAGTGATTGTACACCTCTAGCAAGTATTAATTAACTTTAGTGAAAGGAGGTGCATAGTAGATCA
>JAGRBY010000043.1 GCA_020433835.1 Anaerolineae bacterium
TTGGCTAACGAAATGTCTACGGGAGTCTCGTATTTTGAGCAGTTTGTGTGGGATTTGGAGCATCGAGGCGTGGCGGATATCGATATACCCGTCCTCATTTTGGGCATTACGGTCTAATAGTGCTGGTGAAACGTGCATAACCCAAGTGTTTGGCATGTTTGGTAATAGCGTCTTTTTTTTGTTTTTTATCTGAGAAAATCAGTGTTAATCTGCGTGCAATTCTCTTGTCACCTATAGGGTCAAACCAGGGAGTAAGGAGTAACGCCTCTTATCCCCCTACTGCCTACTCCCCTACTACCTACTCCTTCCCGCTACTCGCTAAGTCCAAGCATAAAAATGGGGAGGTTGCAACCAACAACCTCCCCATCTACACGTTACGTCTCTAACGGTGGCGACAAAAAGTTAGTTCGATACCGATTCGGCCAATTGGTTGTTACACAGCCAGGGTTGGCCACCTTCCTGGCCGAAGTTGATGCTAACCAGAACCAAGTCGAAGATGTCGATGATGTTATCACGGTTGATGTCGGCGGTTAGGTTTTCGCTTTGCTGGCCGAAGCTGGCTCCGATAACCGTAGCATCGGCAATGTCTACAAGGTCATCGTTAGTGACATCGCCGCTGAGCAGGCTGGCTGTCTGCAAAACGGTTTCCGGAATAGAGACGATAACGTCGGTACAGGTGGCCGACAGGTAACCCGGCGCATTGGCTGTGAGCGCATCGTACGTTCCCGGCGCAATGTTGATGATGGCAAAAGTGCCGTCTGGTTGGGTGGTTGTGCTTATACCTTTGTCTACCAGGGTTACTTGCGTATCATCAAGCAGCCCGGCACTGCGCCCCGGCAGTTCAACCATACCGTACAGCGTTGCTAAAAGCGGCGAGTCGGTTGGCGTAGGCGTTGGGGTGTTGGTGGGGTCGGGTGTCGGTTCATCGGTTGGATTGGGCGTGGGATCGTCGGTGGGTTGGGGTGTTGGGGTTTCGATAGGGTCGGGGGTGCCGGTCGGTTCCGGTGTGGGGCCGGTGCCGATGATAACCGTTCCGTTTCGAGAGGTAACGTCTAGCGGGAAAGCTGCCCGATTACTCAGCTTAACGTTATTTAACGTCAGTTGGGCCGCTCCAGAGGAGCCGATAGCTTTCGCATCGAAAGAAAGTAAGACGACATTGCCAGTTAGCTCCGGTGCATCGCCCTGACGGCTGGCTGCAATTTGTACTTTACCAAGCGTATTATCAATCCGGTTCATTACCGCCAGGGATAGAGCGCTGTTGATCTTGAGGTTGCTGACCACCAGCAGAGACGGATCGTAATCTATTTCAAACTGCGCCCCATAAATTCCCATATCGGCGTCGAGTACGTCGGCTTCGACAAGAACCGCAAACGTATCGCCCTGGCTGACGGCATCGGGCATGGTCAGCCGCAGTGTCAGCGGTGTATCCGGCGTAGATGTCGGTGCGGGCGTGGGGGTGTTGGTGGGTGCGGGTGTGGGTTCATCGGTCGGCTCGGACGTCGGTTCATCAGTCGGTTCAGGTGTTGGTTCATCGGTGGGTTCAGGTGTTGGTTCGTCGGTCGGTTCAGGCGTGGGGTCGTTAATCGGGTCAGGTAGGGTGTAGGCTTCAACCCCAAACTTCATTGGCGCTGTGCCGGCTTCATGAGCGCCCATGTCCGGTTTTGTGCCGGTAAATTTGTCGTTGAAGTTAGGGATGGTAATCCCTTTGCTAAAGCCGGCGCTGGACGCGTCTAAATAAAATTCTCCGGCTCCGTTGGTGGAATTATAGGTGGGCGCTTTGTTGATGCCGTGGGATTCGGCCCCGTCGTAGGTTTTTAGACCGGCGTTATAAAGGTCGTAGTCAAAGTCGTTGGTGTCGCTGAGGGAGTTGTTGATCGATTTGTTGCCGCCGCGACCGCTTACAAAAAAGATATTGTTGCGGGTCACGACATATTCTGAGGGGCCATTGCCGATGCCGTTGCTGGCCCCCACCGGCTCGATCTCACCAGGAATCTTGGGTTGCAGCATCGTATTGTGAAAGACGTAAGCGCGTCCGTTGGTCGTGACATCTGAATTGGGAACACCCGTTTTGATAAACGAGCCGGTAAACTTGGTGGTGCTAAAGTTGTGTTGGTTTGAAATATTGCGCCAAATATAGAGCGGACCGACATCAATGGGGGCAATTGCCAGAGCAATATAGGTTTTGTCGATATAGTTGCCCCAAATTCGGACATTTTTATTACCCCCTTCGGATTGAATACCGTCATCCCAGCAGCGTTCGATGTAATTGCCGTAGATGTCGGTATCGCCATCGGGGAAGGTGCCGCCGCCGATGCAATCTTGGAAGTAATGCTCGTCATCGGAGTAGATATCGTTGTAGCGGATAACAAAGTTGCTGCCGGTGCCTTGCACCCGAATGCCATGAGCGCCGATAGGGTGGGGATTGCCGTTGTAAACGGGGCGCGGTTCATCCCAGTTGTTTGAGTCGTAGCGGGGATGGTGAATTTTGTTGCCCTGGATGATAATCCGCGCGCTGTGGCTGGTGCTGGGAATATCGATGCCGCCGTCTTTGCCGTAGGCCCAGCCATCTTCGGCCACATCGCCCCAATTACTAATATCGTTGCCTTCGATCACAATATCGTGGGCATCGTCACGAATTTGGAGGCCGTATTGTTGGCCGCCCTTCAGCGTGAGGTCGCGAATGATAATGTACGAGCCTCTAATGATGAGGCTGGCATCGTCTTTGTTATCAACATCAATGGTGGCCGATTGGCCCGGCTTGTGGGTGTACAAAATGTACCCATTCGGGCTGCCCGACTCGTCAATAACCAGCATCTTGGATGAAGTTGAGGGTAAGTAAACGGTCTTGGCGACAGGGAAGCTTTCATTCCAGGTAGTGGCTTCTGTTTCCGCTGAGGTCGATGTGTTTTCCAGGCTTAATCGAACTTGATAGGTGACTCCTGGCGTTAACTGGACGATACTGCCGCGATACTCTTGCCGATTGTGATCAAACCAAAGCGGTAATCCATCTTGCCAGGCCGAGGAGCCGGCAGTCCGATATTGAACGTTGGCCGTGCGGGCGGCCGATGCATCGGCCGGTTTCCAGGTAATACCCAGTGAGTTAAAGGTTGATACAATCTCTGGTCCGGCGGCAAGCGCTGTAGTAGGTTGTAGGGTGTTATAAAATCCTAGCATTAGTATGAGGACAGCCAAGAAGGCGTATCTTCTCAGGTAGAGTGGGACAGGTTTTAAGGTCATCATGAAATCGGTCTCCATTTCCTCGATGATGAATGATGGTCAATGTGGTGGCAACGATGTTTAGTTTTTCAGGACTTACGCAGTTCTAAAGGTGACAGTCACTTGAATATGCTAAATCGACCTATTTGAGCTATCAAGATGCTGATTTATTGGCAATAAGTGACTGTCACCTGGTTTTTGCATAAGTCCTATTTTTATTTGGTAAAGTACAGTGTCTAGAATGTTGCTCTAACTATATTCTATTAAATTTCTAACTGCGTTGTGAAGCGTAGAAGTTGCGTGAATTTTTGATATTTTTTATAGAGCAATGTGGGTAGCGGGTTGTAATTACGGGGTAACCCAGGGTAAAGTACGCGCTGATCGCGTTTAAAGCGGTAGGTGACTGTCACCTGTTTGGTTTTGGTGAACCATTTTCAGGTTAGCCTCACCTAAAACAGGTATATACAATAACTGATCACAAACGAACCTTTTCGTCAGGAGATGAGGTGATTGGGAGATATGGAGATGATGCTGAACAATCTCCATATCTCCGCATCTCCCGAACAAAATGTTACTTGGCTAACTACATATAACTCAAGTTGCTGCCCTGTGGCCAAACGGTGGAGTAAGGAGTAGGGAATAACGCCTTTTAGCCCCCTTAATCCCTACTCCTTACTCCCTACCCCCCACGTTGTTAGGCCGAAAACATGGGTTTTTGATAATTTTCGATTATGGTGGCAACTTGGGTTATATATATGAACAGTCAGTTTGATACCGTAGGCCACGAGGAAAAATGCTATCAGGCCACAATTTGATATATTTTGCTCCGGAAACATGGGATGGATTATGGCGTAATCGGCATCAACTGATGTCCATTTTTGCCCGTCACAATAAAGTGCTGTTTGTTGAAGGCCGTTACCACCTGCGCTCATTGGTAAAAAAGTGGCGATCAGGCCAGGTAAAGCTGTCTGACTTTCAACAGCCGGCTCTGCGGCAGGTTGCTCCCAACTTGTTTGTGCTGCGCTATCCGCTATGGGCACCCATTAGCGGGAATTTTGGGGCTATTACCCAAAAAATCAGGCAAAGCGTGTTACAAACGGCGCTCAAAAAGCTCGCTATGGACAGGCCGATTGTTTGGTTTTCGCGCCCAAACATGCGCGACCTGCTCGATGAGGTACCGTCGGCCCGGTTGCGGATTTACCATGTGGTTGATGAATATACGGCTTATTCCGGGCTGTCGCAGTATCGCGCAGAGCGCATCGCTCAGGCTGAACAAACGATGCTGACCAACGTTGATATGGTGGTGGTTGTCTCTCCCAAGCTGTACGAGGCCAAGCGACCCTATAATCCTAACACGTATCTGGTGGCAAACGGCGTCGATTTCTCAAGCTACAGTCAAGCTCTGGCCAATCCAACGCTGCCGGATGCTCTGCTGAAGATAAAAGAGCCGCGATTAGGATACATCGGGCTTATCGGCGATAAGCTCAATCTCACGATGGTCAAGGATTTGGTCGAAAACCGGCCTGAGTGGTCGCTGGTGCTGCTGGGGACCGACGATATTGCCAAGCAAGCCGCCACTTGGACGGCCTTAAAGGTACTGCCGAACGTTCATCACCTTAAGCCCGTAGCCGCCGACCAGGTGGCCAACTATGTAAAAGGATTTCAAGTCGGGTTGATGCCCTACAAACAAAACCAACACGCCGATAATATAAGCCCGTTAAAGCTGTACGATTATTTGGCAGCCGGTTTGCCTATCGCCGCTGTTGATATTCCGGCGGTGCGGGCCTTTGGCGATCATGTACACATTGCCGACGCACCACCCGCTTTCTCGGCCGCTGTCGCCGCCGCTTTGGCCGACCAGGTTCCTGAGCGGCGGCAGGCCCGTCGAGATTTGGCTGCCCACCATACCTGGGAGGCCAGGGTAGAGCAGCTTTCTCACCTAATAGAGAGCCACATGGCGGTTAAGAGCGGCTGATCGAGGCGAAGCGCCAAAACTCTAACTTTTCTCACATAAAACTCCTATTATTTTTTTAGAGATATGTGCTAGCATCTTTAGCAGATATCTAAGGCTCTTTTACTTTACCACTACCTTTGCACTTTAAAGGACTACGACAAGAAACCAGGGTTTTTAGCATTAAAAAGAAACATACTATGTTTGCACTTTAAAGTATCACAACAAGAAACCAGGGTTTTTAGCGTTAAAAAGGAACGTCTTTTGCCCCGAAAGGGTATCAATTAGGCATCAAAACCCTGGTTTCTAAAAAAGTGCAAACATAGTGAGAAACATCTTTTGCCCAAAAGGGTATCAATGAGAGATCAAAACCCTGGTTTCTAAAAAAGTGCAAACATAGTGACTTACGTTCGCTCCATACTTTAACAATATTCCACTTCCTGCATTTTCCCTTTTTCTCATTCAAGTTAGTTGACACTCTGGTCACGTCTAAAGGTTATGAAACATCGTATTTTGTATGTTCAAAAAACTGTTGGCGGTGGGTCTATATTTAGCCTTTTTGAATTGGTTCGCGGTATCAATCGCGATTTGTATGAACCCACCGTTCTTTTTTATCAAACAAATCCGTTTATCACCAAGTTTCAAGACATCGGCGCCAAAGTTATTGTATTAAGCGAAAAGCCAGAAAACAACAAAGTTTCTGTTCAGCACATTTCACAACCTAAACCGCGTAATGCTATTGTTGATGCTATCTATGGTAATACCTGGATACGCACCAATTGGTGGGAGGCCAAACAGGTTTATGCGGTTTTTCGTGAAGACTGGCCGATAATCCAACGTGTAGCGCAGGCAATCGAAAAGGAAAAGATAGACCTCGTTCATCATAATAACAGCCTGCCGGGCAATAAAGCCGCTATCCTTGCTGCCCGCCGGGTACAGGTACCGCAGATTTGTCACGTAAGGATGATTCATCAGCGGCTGTCTTGGGTCGAAAAGCAGCTTTCACGCTTTGTAGATTGTTTTGTTTATATCTCAAATGCGGTTCAGCAAAGTTATCGCCAAAGTGGAATTGTTGAGAAAGCCGGGCGCGTTATCCACAATCCCATTGATGTGGACCGCTACACCCAGCCGTCCTCAGCCGCTAACGTGCGGGCTGAATTTGGCGTAACTGACCAGGACTGTTTAATTAGTAACGTGGGCCGCCTGGATTGGTGGAAGGGGCATGATTTTTTCCTACAAGCCGTGGCGCAGCTCATTCAGGCTCATCCCAACAGCAAAGTACTTATTGTGGGCGAAGCGAACAATAGGCCCAGCAATCAAGCGTACCTTCAAAAATTACATCGGTTGGTGCATGACTTAAATTTGTCAAAGCATGTGGTTTTCACCGGCTTTCGGGCTGACATCCCTACCATTATGCAGGCTTCGGATATGATTGTGCATAGCGCCTCGCAGCCGGAGCCGTTTGGGCGCGTTATTGTCGAAGGGATGGCCGCCGGTCGGCCGGTAATCGCTACTGCCGCGGGTGGAGTGCTCGATATTATCGATGATCAGGTAACAGGCTTACTTGTTGCCCCGCAAGATATCAACGCGATGGCCCAGGCTATGATATATCTGGTTCAGCATCCGGATCGCGCCGGCGAAATAGGGCGGCAAGGGCAAATTGAGGCGCAAAGAAGTTTTACGGTTGGGCAGCACGTTTTAGCGGTTCAAGATATCTACTCGCATTTTCTTATGAACTAGTTTTACATCAACGTTACCAAAAGAAAGACCTGGTTTTCTGTTAGAACTTAAATAAACACATCGTTTTACATTTTATACAACATCAAAGAGTGCTCTAAGTTATGAACATAGCAGACATCGTAAAATATTGGCAGATTATTCGAAAATGGTGGTGGGTTATCCTGCTGCTTTTTGTTACCACGGTAGGTACCATTCTGGGGCTGGCGTTTTTTAGCGAACCCGAGTATCAGGCCGTTGTCAAAGTGCAAGTCAACGCCCCACCGCCGCAAGAAGTTCCCCTCTACAGCGACTTTGGCCGACAAGTTATCAGCGCCGGTATCGAACAGGCGCAGAACAACTTTAGCGAGCTGCTGCGCGAAGGGGATGCCCTGCGTTCCGCTTTGGAAAATAATCCCGACGTCTCGATGAGTAAAGACGAACTTCTTGAACGGGTTACGGTAGAAGTTCCTGAAGGCTCGCTCATTATGCGTATTCAAGTGTTGGCCCCCGACCCTGATGATGCCGCTGCGCTGGCTAACGCCATTGTTGATGCCGGGCTGCATCAGTATGAAGAGCTACTGGCGCAATCGACGGTTAGTACGCTTAAATTTATCGATCAGCAAATAGAAATCACCTCTGCCGAGCTTAGTCAAGCAGAGACAACCTTGATGCAATTTCAAATTGAGAACAAAGTTGGGCAGTTAGATCAAGCCATCAACAGCCAATACAATTTTATTAGTGATCTCAGAAAACAAAGTGACCTGGCCAGTGCCAATGGAGACCTTGACAAGGCGCACTCTATTCAAGATATCATTCTCGATCGCGAAATAGAAATGCAAAATATGATTTCCCTGTCGGCTGAATACAATCGGCTGCAAGCGCAAGTTTCGCGCGTTCGGGAAACCTACAACTTTTTGCTCGATCGCAAGACTGAAGCGCAAATTAAAGAAAGTCAGATTCGCTCCTCTAGCTCTATTCAAATTATTACCCCAGCCCGTCCGCCCCAAAGACCAACCACGCTTCTTGACGGAAGAATTGTTGTTTTGGGGGGAGTTGTAAGTTTGTTGGCCGGTGTACTTCTGGCCTTCCTGTTAGAATATTTGTCCACCTTGGGGGCTTCTCAAAAAAGTCCGTATGACAGATTACAAAAATCAGAAACGTTCGCTATGTCAGACAGTTCAAGCTAGCTGTTATCCGTGTGTGAAACACGTTAACCGCTGTTGTTAGTGGGTTCTGATTTCAATTCTTAATATCGACAGGGAAATTTTGTGTCATTCTTAACGCGATCTATCGGGTTTGCCCAAACCTATGGGTCTGGCTTTTTCTCTAAAATAAA
Organism: Anaerolineae bacterium; assembly: GCA_020433835.1. The sequence continues at coordinate 8,223 of JAGRBY010000043.1, forward strand.
AAATATACTGATTGTTTTTAGCGTTGTGGGGCTTGGGGTTGTTTTTGGTTATTTGATGAACCAGTCTCAAGAAACAGCGTGGTTAGTAACCTCGCTAACGCTGCTATTGGCGCTGATCCTTATTACCAACTATAAGCCGCTCTTCGGCTTTATTTTAATTATCCCTTTCTACTCTTTTCTTGAGCCGTACATTGAAATTAATATGGGTGCAGGCTTACCAGATTTGTCATTTAGCCGCTTTATGGTGGTCTTTTTGGCTATCTTTATGCTGGCGCAAGGGGCTATTAAAAAATTCGAAATCAAGCGGATTAGTATTGTTGAATTTTGTGCAGCCGGCATATTAATCGGTATTGGCTCTTCCGCCGCCGGCGCGAGTGACGCCATACGGATGTTTCAGGTGCTGCTGAGTCGATTTGTGGTGCCGCTCAGCCTCTATTTCTTCGCGCGAAATCTTATTCAAAGCAAACAAGATCTCAATAAATTTTTGTGGGGCATTTCGCTTTTGGGCCTGGCCGGATCGATTTATGCCATTTACGAAATTTATACCGGTAATATCCTTTTCGCCGGTCTGGATTTTGATGCGGAAGCCGCCCGAACCACCTACTCCGGAAGTTTAACCTTGCTAAATGGTTTGTTTGGACGATCGCCGGTCTTCGGCCGTATATTTGCGATGACAATTCCCATATCGTTTTACCTGCTCTTCGATAGTAAAGATAAGAGAGCGAAAACGCTGCTGACCTTAGCGCTTATGGTTCAGTTTTATGGATTGTTTTTAACGTATAACCGTACCTCCTGGTATGCGGCCATTATTGGTTTAACCATTTTGCAACTCTTTTACGCGCAATTTAGGCTCGCTTATATTGTCATTGTCCTGGTGGCGGCCCTTAGCTTGTGGGCCATGTGGGATCAACTCCAAAAAACCGACGTAGTTGAAGATCGTGTTAACAGAAATTCGGAAACCTTCAACGGCCGAACCGAAATGTGGGAAGCCGCGCGTGAAATGTGGAAAGTGAAGCCTATCCGCGGTTGGGGCGAAGGCGCTTTTGAGAAAGAGTCAGCGCGATTTCGCCCAGACGGCAGGAATGTAAACTTTCGCTCTACCCAAAGCGAATATTGGGATATCCTTGTTCACTACGGGCTGATAGGCTTTGTGCCTTATTTCCTCTTTTTGTTTATTCCTTTGTTGTATAGTGTTGTTCTATTTTTTCTGTCTCGCTCTGCGGGCTGGTCCGGCTTTATTAATCCCGGTATCATCAGCATCTATTGGACGGTGCTGATAGTCTTTTTGTTAGGTGGCTATACCGTTCCGGTTAACAATCCCATTGGGCGAATGATTCCCTTTGCGGTCGCGGGGGCTATTGTTGGCACCCATCAAGATTTAGCCCGCAACACCTTGCTGGCTCTGTTCAAAATAAATCCGTTTAGAAAGAAGCCGGTAACGCAGTAGTTAGTAGTTTTTAACACGGGCGATTTCAGCGTTATGCGCATTTTAATGGTAGTTCGACAATTTTATCCTTGGGTCGGCGGTACGGAAAGACAAGCCCAGAAACTGGCGGCAAAGCTGATTGCTGCGGGCGTTGACGTTAAGGTCGTTACCGGCTGGTGGTTTCGAGACACGCCCCGGCAAGAGACAATTGATACCATTCCCGTTTTGAGAAATTTTACCTGCTGGGGGCTGTTCGGTATTAAAGGCTTAAGAAAATTTGGCGGCTACATCTATATCCTGTCGCTTTTTTGGCAATTGTGGCGGCAGCGTCGGCAGTACGATATTATCCATATTCATTTGTTAAGTTACCCGGCCTTTCCCGCCGTGTTGATGGGCAAGCTGCTCGGCAAGAAAAGCCTGATCAAAATTGCCAACAGCGGCCATGACAGCGATATCCGCCGCATGCAGGAAAACGATATGATTCCCGGCCAAAAACAGATGCTGCCGACAACGCTCAAGGCCGATAAGATGGTGGCTGTGAACAAGCAAATTATAAGCGAACTGCAAGCCGTCGGTATCCCCTTAAAGCGGATAACCTATATTCCAAACGGCGTTGAAACCGATCAGGTTACGGTTGTAAACGATTACAAAGTTGATGACGTCGCTACTTTGCTGTTTGTGGGGCGGCTCCATCCGCAAAAAGGGGTCGATACGTTGCTAAAAGCCTTGGCTCGCGTTAGGCAACAACACCCCGCTACCAAGTGGCAGCTTTGGCTGTTGGGCGATGGCGCTTTACGGGCCGAGCTGGAAGCCCTGACTGCCCAACTCGACATCGCTTCTTGCGTGCAGTTTTGGGGCAAAGTGCCTGATGTCGCTCATTATCTCGGCCAAGCTGATCTGTTTGTTCTGCCGTCACGGGCCGAGGGCATGTCCAATGCTTTGCTGGAAGCGATGGCGCACGGGCTGCCCTGCATCGCCACCGATATCGACGGGAATGTCGATGTTGTGCAGCACAACCACAACGGGCTTTTGGTTCCGCCGTCCGATGAAGAGGCTCTCGCCGAGCAGATTATCCGTTTGCTAAATAACCAACCCTTGCGCGAGAAACTGGGCCGAGCCGCCCGTTCAACCATCGAAGCAGAGTTTAGCATCGATGCGATTACCCAAAAATATATCGATTTGTATGACCGCCTTTTAGAGCCGCATCGACAAACCGAGTTGGAGCTGTATGGATCACATTAAACGCCCCAATCGCTGGGTCGATATGGGGCGTAAAGCCAAACTCTTTGCCGCCAAAGGACCCAAATACCATTACACCTATTTTCGATGGCGCTTAAACCGGCGCTTAAACACCCGCCTGGCGACTGTGGCCTCCTTAACCGAGGCGGAGTTTCTTTCACAATTTCATCTTGATCGTGAGCCTTTGCAGCCCGTTAAGGACGCCCTAACCGGCCACAATAGCGAGGCCGCTTCTGAAAAATTGGCCTGTTATTTTACGTCTCGCGCGACACCTCACTTTTGCTTTGAGCCGGCGACAGTGAGAGACATTGTCGATTTTGTAAGCGATGCCCACAAAGCGTGCACCCTACATACTGCGGACGAACTATGTCGGAACATCTTTCACTTCAGAGAAGTTCCAGCCGTACATTTTGGGGACGCTATCGACTGGCTCTACTGCCCGCATGGCAATGGCGATTGGACCTGGGATCTTAATCGCCATGCCTATTTTGAAACGCTGGGCCGGGCCTACGCCTACTCCGGCGATGAACGCTATGCGGCCAAATTTCGAGAACTGCTGCTCGATTGGCTGGCTAAAAATCCGGCCGATGTCAGCCAACCCAACTGGTCGAGCATTTTTGAAGTAGGGTTTCGGATCAATACCTGGATTTGGGCTTTTTACCTTTTTCGGGCAGCGCCTTCTTTCGATACCGAGCTTTGCTTGGCGCTGTTAAAAGGGCTTTTTATGCACGGCTGTTTTTTAGAGGCCCATATTGAGCTGCACGCGCAAAATAACCATCTGCTGCTTGAAGCCAAATCGCTGGCCATGCTTGGACTGTTGTTTCCGGAATTTAAGCTGGCCAATCGCTGGCGGCAGCGGGGGTTAAAGCTTCTTTATCGAGAAGTTGAAGCCCAGGTTTGCCCCGATGGCGTTCACGGCGAGATGGCGACCCACTATCATAAGGTCATCGCCGGTGAACTGTTAGAACTGCTGGTGCTGTTGGAACGGAACGGTGTTGATGTGCCAACCCCCATCCAAACCCGCTTTGAGCGCATGGTCGATTTCGAGGTATGGGTTACTAAACCCAATGGCCGGTTACCATTGCTGGGCGACTCGGCTTTGGAAGATACATACATGCGTTATGCGGCAGCCGGCGGCGTGCTATTTTTGAACCGATCTGATCTCAAGGCGATTGTTCCTGACCCCGGCGAAGCCGAAGTTTGGCTGCTCGGCCCTAAGCGTATAACCGCTTTTCAAAAAAACGTGGGGGATACAGTCTCGCTTACCTCGCGGGCTTTTCCTGACGGTGGATATTTTGTGATGCGGCACGGGCATGCCGAAACATCGCCCTATCTGGTCTTTGACTGCGGCCCGTTTGGCTATAAGCCGGTGCCCAGCCACGGCCACGCCGATGCGCTTAGTTTTGAACTTCACGTCGGGGGCCAAACGTTGTTGGTTGATGCCGGGATCTACGGTACCCAACTGGGGCGGGATTGGCGTAATTTCTTTCGGGGGACGCGTGCTCATAATACGGTGGTTGTCGATGATTATGATCAGTCGACCCTTATCGATGTGTGGCGGGTGTACCAACCGGCGCAGGCAACACTGCATCAATGGGAGACAGGTGATCACTTTGATTTTGTCGATGGCTCCCACAATGGGTATACCCGTTTGCCGGCAGGGGTAACACATCGCCGTCGTATTTTTTTTGTCAAACCGGAATATTGGGTCGTCATCGATACCATGACCGGCAGCGGCGAGCATACCTACGATAATTATTTCCATCTTATACCGAATGCCGTTGTTCGGCGTGATCCAGCCTCTCAGCAGGTGCGGGCTACGGGTGAGAGCGATGCTAGCGGGCTTATCATTGCTCCCGTGCAGTTTGGCAGCAATTACCAGCTAGAGAGTTTTACCGGCGAAACGAACCCCATTCAAGGCTGGGTTTCATTCCTATCGGGGCAAAAATTAGCGGCCCCCACTATCCGATATCGTCAGACGGGGCGACCGCCGGTGCGGTTTTGTACGGTTCTGTATCCGTTTTCGGCAGAAAAGCAGGTGAATGTAGCGGTATCGTCTTTACCCATACTTTGTGAGGTGCAGGGAGATGTTAATCTCATCGGCCTAAAAATGAGCACGGCTACCTATGTCGATTACCTCGTTCTTGATGATAAGCCGCACAGACGCAAACAATTTGATGATTTTACAACCGATGCCCAAAAGTTGTACATCCGGGCTAACCATAAAGGTGATCTGCTCAAGGTTATTATGAGAGGAGGCAGCACCCTTAATCGTGCCGAGATGTCAGTGCTTACCCCGAGTCACGCTTCGGACCGTTTTTTGCTCGATTATCAGGCTTAAACCTGATGCCGTTACGCGGCTGAATATGTCTTACCGGACAACTACCGAAACAAAGCGAGTCAATTCTGTATGAAACTTGAAATCAAAAAGCCTATTTTTGTCGTTGGCGTTGGTCGCAGCGGTTCTTCAATCTTTCATAAAATACTGTGCGAACATCCCCATGCAGCTTGGCTATCGGCTTTAGGTGATACCCATTTTAATAAACTTGGGCTTCACACGCGCTTTATGAAAGCGATTGATTACCCCGTTGTGGGGCCATACTTGAAAAACAAATATATACCGTCAGAATGTTACAACTTCTGGGAGTATCAGTGCAAAGGCTTCCGGCGGCCGTTTCGAGATTTAGGGCCTGATGACGTTACCAACAAAACGAAAACAAAAATTCAAAAAGCGATGACGGCGCTGCTAACACCCAAACGCGATAGGTTATGTCTTAAAATTACAGGCTGGCCACGCATCGGTTTTTTAAAGGAGATATTTGAAGACGCAAAATTTGTCCACATTGTCCGCGATGGGCGGGCGGTGGTTAATTCTATGATCAATGTCGATTGGTGGTGGGGCTGGCGCGGCCCGCAAAACTGGCGCTGGGGCGAGCTAACCGAAGAGCAGCAGCACGTGTGGGAAAAGCACAATCAATCATTTTTAGCTCTGGCGGCTATCGAGTGGAACATTTTGATGGATGCTATGGAGCAAGCCCGCTCCTATGTTTGTGCTGAAAATTTTCTCACAATTCGCTATGAAGATGTGTGTGCCAATCCCGTCAGTAATTTTCAGCAGGTGATTGATTTTTGCGAACTGGATTGGTCGCGGGAATTTGAAAAAGGCATTGGCCGGCATCCGCTTAAGAACACCAATTATAAATGGCAAAAAGAATTGACGTCTCAGCAGCACGCGATGCTCGATGAAGTGATGCAGCATTACCTGAAAGCCTATGATTACACCTACTAAATTTTTGTTTACCGTCTGTAAAACGATGGAGATACTTTTTTGACTTCAAAGATTGGATATTTGGCCCAGGTGTTTCCCCATCTCACCATGACCTTTGTTTATCGAGAGGTAATGGCTCTGCGGAAGTTTGGCCTTGACGTGGCTACATTTTCAACGTGGCAACCCAAGATAACCGAACTGTCGGAAGAAGCAAAACCGCTTATTCGAGACACCTTTTACATCTTTCCGTTTCGATGGCTTCCTTTTTTGGTTAGTCATCTTGCCTTTTTTGTGACTCGACCCCGGCGTTATCTGGGTACACTTTTATTTTGTCTGACCCGGCATCACAGCTCTTTAAAAAACAGATTTCGAACATTGATGCATTTTGCGCAGGCTGTATACCTAGCCCAAGGGGTTGAGCGCAGTGGCATTCAGCATTTGCACGTTCACTTTGCCCTGAACGCCACGACGCTGGCGATGGTCATTTCTCGCTTAACCGGCACGCCCTTTAGTTTTACAGCGCACGCCAACGATATTTTTGCCAACCCCATCTTGCTACCTGAAAAAATCAAGGCGGCGCGATTTATCGTTGTCATTTCTGAATTTAATCGAAAATTTTTGCAAACTATCGTTCCGAATGAGCCTATCGACGAAAAAACGCACGTGGTGCATTGCGGCATCGATGTTGACGCTTTTGCCCCGACAGCCCTCGCTACCCAAAACGAGCGGCCCTTCATTTTGGCGGTGGGCCGCCTGGTTGAAAAAAAAGGGTATCCCTATTTGATTTTGGCGTGTAAAGAATTGGCGCGGCAGGGTTACCAATTTGAATGTTCGATTATCGGTGGTGGCCCGGAAGAAGAGAAACTACAGCAGCTTATTGTGGATAATGCCCTTGAAGAGTACGTTCGTCTTGAAGGGGTTGTTTTTCAAGAGCAGATGAAAGACTATCTCAGCCGCGCGGATATTTGTGTTTTACCTTGCGTTGTCGCCGCTGATAATGACATGGATGGCATTCCCAACACGCTCATGGAAGCCATGGCCATGGAAAAGCCGGTCGTTTCAACCATCGTCTCCGGCATACCGGAATTGATCGAGCATGGCCGGTCGGGTTTGTTGGTTCCTGAAAAAGATAGTAACGCTTTAGCCGATGCGCTGGCTTGTCTTCTTGATGATGAGGCTAGGCGCGTGGCGTTAGGCAAAGCGGGCCGAACTAAAGTAATCGAGGAGTTTGAGATCGAAAAAAATTCTTGTACGCTGCTCAAACTTTTTCAATCGTACACACAGCCTTCATTATAGAGGGCACTACCTTTGCACTTTAAAGTATTACGACAAGAAACCAGGGTTTTGATGTCTAATTAACAACCTTCTGGGGCAAAAGATGATTCTTTTTAATGCTAAAAACCCTGGTTTCTAAAAAACACACAGCCTTCATTATAGAGAGTGTTAAGGGAATTCTCATTGTATAACTGTTTGTTAGGAAAACCATCTCAATGATTCGATTTGTTGTTTTAAGTCGCCAGCGGTCCGGTTCTGCATTTTTAGCGACATCTCTCGCCAGCCATCCGGATATCGACTGCTACCGTGAAATATTTTTGCCCAAAAATAGCGATGCTGATGCCTACCGTGCTTATCGGTCGGCCACGTTGGCGCGTAAGCTGGACTATATGGTGCGCCGCCAAGAGTCGGTCAACGGTTATCTGGTCGATATGTATGCCGCCCGAACTGATGTAAGCGTTCTTGGCTTCAAATTTATGTACTCTCAGGCTAAAAAATATCCGCAGGTGGTTGAATGGATTAAAGCCAATGATGTTAAAGTGATCCATCTTATCAGAAGCAATACCTTGAAGATGATGGTTTCTCGCGAAGTCTCACGGTCGCGCAAAATTTACCATTCATCGCAAAAAGTGAGTCAAATGAAGGTGGCCTTAAATCCCTATCTTCTGAAGTATCGCCTTAGAAGACTTACCGAACAAGTTGAGGCCTATCGTCGGCTCTTTCCCGATAACCCCTACACGGAGGTTATCTACGAAACCTTTGTAGCCAACCGTCAGCAAGAAACGCGCCGCATTCTTGATTTTCTCGGTGTGCCTGAAATGGTTTCACTTGAAAGTGCGCTGGTGAAAATCAATTCTGATAGTCTCGCCGATGTAATAAAAAACTATGACCAAGTTGTACGGGTCTTGCAGGGAACGTCTTATGAAAAGTTGCTGGCATAACCCCATAATTTATCCTGAACTATTTTTGGATGTGAAGTAGATAGCATGAAAAACCACAAAATATTTATTGCTTGGATTGACCATAATCGCCGCAGTCAGCTTATTGCCAAAAAATTTCAGATGCCGTTGTATCTGGTTCACGCGTTAAAGCGGTTTTATTTTTTGGCTCCGCTGCGCTACGTTTTGCAAACCATGCGTACCGTATCGATTCTTATGCACGAGCGACCGGACGTTGTTTTTGTTCAAAACCCGCCTATTTTTGCCGCTTTGGTCGTTTACATGTACGCTAAACTGTTTGGGGCTAAATTCGTTATCGATTCGCATACAGGTGCCTTAATTGCGCCTTGGTGGAAATGGACTTTACCCCTTCACGCTTTTCTGTCGCGGCGAGCGCTCTTTACGCTGGTTACCAATGCGCATTTGGAGGATCTGGTCAAAGCCTGGGGTGCCAATACGTTTATTTTGGCCGATATCCCCACCACCTTTCCGCAAGGGACGGCTTATCCGGTTAACGGTAAATTTAGTCTGGCCGTCATCAACACCTTTTCCCCGGACGAACCGGTTGAGGAGGTATTGGCCGCCGCCGCCGACTTGCCCGATGTTGATTTTTATATTACCGGTAATCTTATTCGCGCCAAAAAGAGTTACTTACAAGAGCATCCGGACAACGTTACGTTCACCGGCTTTATACCCGATGATGTTTATTTTGGGCTGCTCCGTTCGGTTGAGGCTATTGTTGTTTTAACAAAGGACAATCATACGATGCAGCGTGGTGCGTGCGAGGCGGTTTCGCTGGGTAAACCGATTATTACGTCAAAATGGCCCATCTTAGAAAGCTATTTCAATAAAGGCACGATCCACGTTACTAACACGGCCGAGGGCATTCGAGAGGGCGTTAGAGCGATGCAAGCCGAAAAGCAGAGCTTGCAAGAGGCTATTCTTACCCTCCAACAGGAACGCCGATTAGAATGGGAGCAAAAGTGGCTTGAGCTTAACCAACGCATTGATCACGGTTCGGCCCGCGTCGAAATGCAAAAGCCGGGCTGGCGCGAGGGTGTAGCGAGCCTTGCCTTCATTGCTTCTGTGGCGTTGATCCTGCGTTGGTTTTTCAACCGAGTTATGATGAGCCGGTAAGGGTAGGTAATATCAAGATGAAGGTAAGTCAACTTCAGTCGTCACTGCTGCGACATTTTATCGTCAATAACACCAAACCCTACGAAGCGATTCTCAAAAATGTGCGCTCGCGTCCTGATGTGTGGGTGACATCGCAGGGAGACTATATCGACTGGTGGCAAAAGCGCGAAAATTCAACGCTAACCATCGTGGTTGCCGACGGCCAATGCCGCGTGAGCAGCTCCTTAGAAAATGCCGTCATCGAAAAATTCCCCGGCGAATTTATAGAAACGTCAGTGGTGGCCTGTCCGGAGACCACTTTTTCGGGCGAACTTTGGATTACCATCGATAGGCGTATCCCGCACAATGTGTGGCTGATGGAGTTTCTCAAACGCGAAGGCATTTTCAACGTTCGCGTGGCCGATGAAGGTGAGTTTATGATCTCCTGGGAAGAGGTCGCCCCCTTGATCGAAACTATCGAGACCAAACAACGCGACCGCCGCCGGACTCGACCGTTTGAGGAAGATGTAATCGCTTTACGGCAGATGGTTATCGACAAATTAGCCCAACGGCATCTGCCGCTGCTGCGGGTGTGGTACCATCAAAAAGTTAGTGGTATCATTCCCAAAGCTGTCTTTTCGCCCCGCTACGATGTCGATCGGGCCATAACCAACTTGGGACATATTCGGCAGTTGGAAAAAAAGTACAACGTCGAAAGTACACTTTATCTTCGCGCGTTTTGTCCTTTTTATAATGAAGACGCTATCAGAGCGTTAGCCGAGGCTCCATGGTGTTCCGAAATTGGTCTCCATGGTGAATTTGTAACCCATGCCCGCCAATACGGGGGCGAATTCCATGCCGCCGCTGTGGAAAAGCTCCGTCTGGAGCGACTCACCGGTCGACGGGTGACAGGTGTTTGTATGCACGGTGGCGAATTAACACAAAACAAAAGCCAACAAACAGCCCGTATTGTCGATGAAACGGAATTCGCTTACGACACGAGCATGACGTTCCCTTACTATTTTCCCTTCCGCGAAATCATCAACGGGCGACCGAGCCGCTCGTATCTGCTCTGTCATACGGTCAGCGATATCGCCATTCCGGCTAACTTTAGCTACGGCCAGGCGTTGTATGACCAGGCTGTGTCTAAAATGGATGAGATTTATGAAAACCATGGCGTCTTTGTGTTCATGCAGCACCCGGTTTATTTTGGTTTTCTCACGTATTTACGTGAAATGAAAAATTGGAAACCACTCGCTAAGTTTGCCGCGAACGCTTTTCTGTCGTTTCGTTTCAACGGTCGAAAAACGGGCAGCGTCTACGGATAGGTATAATGCGTGTGGCTGATCACGAGGGAGTTTTTCTTGGAAAGTATGACCCGTCGCTGGCTAGTTTTAGGCATCGGCCTGATGATAATAACTCAACTGATCGCATGTCAACCGGCATCCGATACGAATGTTGAAACCCATCATGCTGCCATGCCTGAACAAGACCAAGCTCAACCTCCTGTCGAGGAACAACCGCCAGCGGTGGTGGAAGCTACGGCCCTGCCGGAGCCAACACGTCAGAATGACAATGCTTCTGATGAAACCAATGCGCCCGATACGGAAATGATTCAAGAACCGCTGGCCCACGAAACCAGAGCCTTATGGTCACGCCTGGGGCAGCGAAGTGTTGACATTACCCGGGCCGATGTCGATAAGCTGGTGGCCAAAGTTGACGAAGCCCATCTGAACGTGATTTTGCTCCTGGCGTATACGCATGGCCGTGTCTTCTTTGAGCCAAGTCATACGCGCTTTCCAAATAGCGCAGAGCGGCTGCCAAATCGAACCACATTTAAAGATGACGAATACGCAGATACGTTTCGTTATCTGGTTGCCATTCGCGATGCACGACGAGCGGATAATGATCCGACCAATGACTTTGAAATTCACGCCTGGTTTAACACCCATCGCGGCGGTGAGAAAGAAGATGGTAATCCGGGGCAAGGCCAGCCCCATAAGGCTTTGTTAGAGCCGTATATGCTTAACGCTATCTTTCCGGAATTTCAGCTTAAGTATGGCCTTTACTATTCTGAAAATGACGACACCATGCTCGACCCGGAAACATCGGATTTGCATCAGCCTAAATTTAGAGCGTACATGACGGATTTGATGGCCGGTTTAATCGAAGATTATGACTTGGACGGCATTCATCTCGATCACATCAGAACCGGCGGTATATGTTTCAACAATGAAGCCCTGGATTACCCCGGCACCGCGTATGACTTTCCCGGCTGTCAGGAGGATTACAAAGCTTGGACCAAAAAAATTTACGGTCAAGAGTACACCTTATGGGACGATACTGACGGGTTCGATCAGGTTGAGGATGGCGGCAGCGGTCGCATAGCGGCCTGGCAGGAATATAATGTGGGCCTGCTGGTTCAGAGCGTCCATGATGCGGTTAAAGCGGTAAAGCCCAACGCCGTTATCTCGGTGGCCTCGGTGCGTAACGATATTACGCGCTCAAGCCGACAGCAGCAGATTAACGGTCAGGCTGCCTGGGAGTGGTTACAGAAAGGCTGGATCGATGCCATGTTTGTTACATCCTACCTGGCCGATACGCAGGATGTTGTCGACAAAATTGAAATTGTTAGAAGCGCGGTCCCCGATGACGATTTGAAATTGAGAATTTTCCCCGGCTTGGCTACGCAAGACCTGGAAAATAATTCGGGTGATTTGTGGTCGGACAAAATTGTTGAGCAGGTAAATGCGGTTATGTATGGCGATTGGTCGGGCCAACCCTTGGTACCTCCGGCCAAAGGAGTCGCTCTTTTTCGGGATAAAGGTTTATCGGATGAAGCCGTTCGACTTTTAGGGGAGCAGCCGTTTAGTCAGCCGGCTTTACCGTATTGGGGCGAACCCGAAAAGCCGTAGTTTTGGTGCGTGCAGTCTATAGGAAAGAGATAACTAACCCAAGTTGTCACCTTTAGGCCAAACAACCTAATTGAACCGCAAAGACGCAAAGAACACAAAGATTTTTTATAAAAACTTGGCGAACTTGGCGTCTTCGCGGTGAAACTTACTTCATCTGCTGATGGGTAGCAACTTGAGTTAACTACCTAAATTTTTGATTGTGGAGATAAAACGTGACCTACGTTTTTATTGTCGGTTTACCCAGAACCGGCACAAAATTAACCGTAAATGTTATAGAGTCATGCCCCCAGAAGCGGTGCTTTATTACGCCTGAAAATTTTTTCTTGGGCCGTGTACTTCGCCCCGGTGTTCGCCAAAAAATGCAACGTATCGGTGACATGACCATCGACAACAATGTGCGTACGTTTGTAGACAATATCTATGCGGGTGAATATTTTGGGGTCTACTGGTGGGAGCTAAACGCCGGCAAATGGGGCATCGATAAAGAAACCATGCTCCAACGCCTGCTGGCCTCTGATCGTAGCGATAAAGCCATCTACGAAGTTTTGTTACAAGCGTATGCCGATGAATTGGGCGATAATGTCATCATCGGCGATAAAAGCGGGCCGCATCTCTACCATGTACCGACCCTGCTGGAGTGGTTTCCCGATGCCAAAGTTATTCACACGCTTCGCGACCCACGGGCTATCCTGGCCTCAGAGTTGAAGAAGAGTCATCGCCTACTGCAAACCGCCAAAAACCGGAAACCGTCACCCCTTTTGGTAAAGCTGCTAACACCGATATTATCGATTGTTATTATTCTTTATATCACGATTGCCTGGCTGTACGCTGTAAAATTGCACTATAAGTACAGCAAACGGTATCCGCACAACTATTATCTCTCAAAATTTGAGGATCTGGTTGCGCACCCGGAGAAAAGTGTTCGCGCGCTTTGCCAATTTTTAGAGATCGAGTTCCATCCCGCCATGCTGGCTCCTTCGCACATTGACTCCAGCTATGCCGGGGGGCAAGAAAGTGGTTTTGATAGCGAAACGCTTTCCCGCTGGAAAGAGCATCTTAATCCGTGGGTGAACAGTTGGTTGGTATTTTGGGGCAAAAAATATCTGCAAGAATTTGGTTACATTCATTAAACTATCGAGTGAGGCATTTTACATATTATGAAGATAGCTATTTTTGGCTTAGGCTACGTTGGAACCGTCTCAGCCGCTTGTCTGGCTGATATGGGCCATACCGTTGTGGGGGTTGATATCAACCCCACCAAAGTAAAGTTGATTAATCAAGGCAAGAGTCCTATCGTTGAAACGGGTCTGCCCGAGTTGATTGATCGGATGGTAAGCAAAGGGCAGTTATCGGCTACGGTTGAGGCTGCTGAGGCGATGCAGGATGCGGATATTTCTTTGGTGTGTGTGGGTACGCCGGATAAAGGGAATGGCAGCCCCCTGTTGTCGGCGGTTAGCCGAGCTTGCAGCGACATTGGGCAACATATCTCGGTTGCCGCCGATTATCACGTCGTTATCATTCGCAGTACAATTCTACCCGGCACGATGGAGAGAATGGTTGCGCCTACCTTGGAAGCGGCCTCCGGCTTAAAAATAGGTGAAGATTTGGGTCTTTGTTTCAACCCTGAATTTCTGCGCGAAGGCTCATCCCTTAAAGATTTTTATGATCCGCCGTTTACCC
>JAGRBY010000440.1 GCA_020433835.1 Anaerolineae bacterium
CAACTTCTATCGCGGCATCGAGACGGTGATTACCTATTACCAACTTGTGGCGGAACGCATCGCGTAGACAAAAAGGACACAACCAGCTATGAAGCGTTATCACCATGTATACCTTTCGCCGCACATTGATGATGTTTCGCTTTCGTGTGGGGGCGCTATTTATCACCAACAGCAGGCCGGCGAGGCGGTTTTGACGGTAACCGTTTTTGCCGCCCAACCGAACCTCAAATCCTTTTCTGCTTATGTCGATTGGATGCATGGCATCTGGGGCAACCTTGATGAAGTCGTCGCCACCCGATTGGCCGAAGATCAAGCCTCGATGGCCGTGTTGGGCTGTGACGCTCAGTACCTGCCCTTTCTGGATTGTATCTATCGCGGCGAGCCTGAGGCCGATGTCTGGTACTATACCAGTAATGAGGAACTGTTCGGTCGGCTGCATCCCGACGATCTCCCCCTAAACGAGGCGATTGCCGAAACGGTAATCGATCTCAACCCCGATCCGACGGAGACCGTCATCTACGCTCCTTTGGCGATTGGTCATCATGTCGATCATCAACTGGTCCACCAAGCCGCCCGGCATTTGCTTTCAAAAGGTTATCACGTTGCCTTCTACGAGGATTACCCCTACGCCGACCCGGAGTATCCGTATTCCAGCCACTCGGCGGATAACCTCTACCCGTTGGAGGCAGCGCTGGCCGATAGTGCCGATTTACGGCTTACTCCCCAACTGCAATTCCTCACTGAAGCTGATCTTCAGGCTAAGGTAGCGAGTATTCGGGCCTATAGTTCACAGATGGCGATGCTGTTTGAGAACGAGACGTTGGTGGAAAAGTATGTCAGAGCGTACACGCTGCGTGTTGGAAAGGGCGAGTCGGCAGAGCGGGTGTGGACGGTGGGCGAGTAGGCATTGCGGCAGTTTAACCGACCATCAGCGTAAACTCCGTAATTTCGGGGCGGCAGTTAAAGCGCACCGGTGGGTCGATAACGCCTATGCCCCGGTTGGTGTAAACCCACAAATCTTCCACCCGATAAAGGCCCAACTCGTACTTTTTGCCCAAGTGCGGCAAAACCAGAGAGCCTTTGCCCGGCAGCCGAACCTGTCCCCCGTGGGTGTGGCCCGACAGCTGCAGCGACACTCGTTTATCGGCGGCAAAACGATCGGCCAAATCGGGCTCGTGGGCCAACAGGATGGTGGGGATGTCGCCGGGATGGGTTTCGAGGGCGACGGTGAGATCGGGATGACCGCTCCAGCCGTCATCGACACCGGCGATAAAAAGCTGCGCGTTGCCTACATCGAAAGCCAAACCTTCGTTCCGCAGCAGGGTTAGCCCAGACTCGGTCAGGCCTTGACGGACTGTATCGACGTTGGTCCACAGATCGTGGTTGCCCAATGAAGCATAGATACCATAGGTGGGGTTAAGTGTGGCCAATACCGGCGCTAGCTCAAAAATTGCATCGGCGCTTTCCAAAACGTAGTCGCCGGTGAGGGCAATTAAATCGGGTTGCAGGGCATTAGCGGCGTCGATAACCTGGCGAACAAAGTCGATCTGGGTAAAAGGGTGCAAGTGGATGTCGCTGAGCTGGACGATTTTGAAGCCCTCCAGCGCCGGCTTTAGGTTTTTGATGGGGATCTGAACTTTTTCAATCGATAGCCAATGGGTTTCAATTTTGGTTGCGTACTCAAATAGCGTGACGCCGGCTGTGCCGGTGAGGCAGCTTGTTGCCGCCAGACCGGCTACACCTTTTATGAACATGCGCCGATTAAGTTTCATACAAATCCTCGTAATTGCAACACCTATCGAATGAGCGAAAGCTCTGAAACGACCGGATAATGATCCGACCCGCCGCTGTTTGATAGGGTTTTGGCGCTGTAGGTAAAGAAGTGATCGTTGTGGAAGATATGGTCGATACGGAGCATGGATGTGGGAACCGGAATCGTGACCCCTTTTACAGCGGGGGAGGTGGCCGGATAGCTAAAACCGAAACCCCAACCAGCTTCCCAATGGGCATTGTCGAGATAGTGGTCGATCATTTTATAGACTTCCGATTGCTCAGTGGTATTGAAATCGCCGCCTATGATCAGCGGTTGGTCGATATCAGCCAACTTCTGTACCAGATTAACCACCTGGCGATAATGCAGCGACCAATAACGCGGTTGTTTAAGATGGATATTCCAGACCTGGATATCGCCATCAGGGGTGTGCATAATCGCTTTTTGCGCCCGCCCCTGGTCAAAAGAGGTGCCGAGAGGCGTCAAAGGGTAGCGGCTGATGATACCCTGTCCATATGCTTCGTCCATTGTGTAGTAGTATCGCTTTTGGTCAGGGTAAAGGTTTTGGAGTTCTTTTCTTAAGCTCTTTGCCTTGCTCCCATAAATTTCTTGAAGAAACAAGACATCAGGCTGTTCTTGTCGAATAATATCAGCCATATCATCAATATTCCGATTGCGGCCCCAGACGTTATAACTCATCACCTTAATGCGACCACTGTGGGCCAACGCAGGCGTTGTGGAACGGGGCAAAAAAAGCGGCGCATAACTATACATAATTAAAGCAGTCGGCATAATGAGCATCAAAACCAACCAACGGCGCCTGCTAAGAGCGGCAACGACGAGTGCCGGTAACAATGCTAAAAGTAGCCACGGCATGAAGTAATTTAGCAGTTGAACGGGGGTAAACCTATCGCCAGGCCACCAGCGCATAGGGTACCAAACCATCAAACCGATACCAAAAAGCCATAACGCTGCTCCTATAAGATAGTTGACCAATTGAAAAATTTTTTTGAGAAAGCGTATAAAAAGAGATATCATTGCTCGTGTTTAGTCCTTTTAGAAATGTCACTTTATCCGGAAGAAAGGGGAATATTGGCTAATATCTCGCGAGTTTCAGCAATGAAAGGGACACACATCGGGGTGCCTAATCAAACCGTTATAAGATAACCCCTTCTGATAAGTTCTTGATTAAATTTAGTCTTTATTTTGTTTAGGGCAAATTAAAAAATAGTTAAATTGTAAATTGCTGATTATCTTAAGTCAGCATTGTCAGAGATACCATTATAGAGTATAATACGGATAACGGCTATATATAGGGGTACTTCTATTTTGATATACTATATATGCCTATTTTGTCGACATAAGGCTATTTGCAATGAATGATACTCAGTACGATACGGAACCGGATTTTGATGATTTCGATGGCTATCCCGATAACCAAGTGACGGGTGTTGGGTTACCCTTAGGCCAACTGCTGCTGATCATTGGCGTTAACGCTGTTGTCTCTTTAATTATTAGTGTTGGCGTGGTGCTTATTGCCAACCGGCAGGTAGTGCCTGGAACTGTGGCTACAGCGGAGTCGGCTGAGAGTGCGCTTGCAGCAGAGTCGGGTCAGGCCGGGGAGTCGTCTGAGGTCAGCATTGATGCTGATAGCACGCTTGCGGCGGTTCCCACACAAAGTACGCCGATACAATCATTGGTTTACGAAGTCAAGGCCGGCGACTCACTTGGCCTCATTGCCGACAAATTTTCGGTATCTCTGTTCGATCTTATGACGGCCAACGGATTATCGAATGAAGATTTCATTCAAATCGGTCAAGAATTGGTGATTCCGGTAGGCGGCTTACCGACGGTAACCGCCACATTCACCGTAGTGCCTATTCCGTCAGAAACCGCGCTGCCATTCGATCCGCCCACGCCTCTACCTGAAGACGCCGAGGTTCCGCTCGAACCAGCGGCGACTGTGGGGCCTTCGCCCACGCCAACCGAAACTCCATCAGTTTTATCGTTAACCCCCCTACCGACTTCAACCCCTGCGCCCTTTGATGAGATCAATATCTCCATCTCTCAGGTGTTGGGTGCTGGCGAACTATCGCAGGAAACGGTGGTCATTCTTAATCAGGGAGCCGGAACCAGCCTGCTCGATTGGCGGTTGGAAGGCTCCTCGCTGGCTAATTTTACCTTTCCGGATATCTTCCTTTTTAGCGGTGGCAGTATTCGCATTCATACTACGGCCGGACAAAATACGCCCAGTGATTTATACCTTGGTCAGGGCGAGGCGGCCTGGCCTGCCGGCACAACCATCATTTTACGCGATGACAGCGGTACAGAAATTTCGTCCTTCACGGTTCCCCCTTCTTAGAAGCTGTGTATTCAATTTCTAATTCAAAATTAACGCTCTTATGGTAAAATTTGGGTAAAATTTAACCCAACCAGGAGCGGAGATTTTGGATAAAGAACTTGTTATGTATGTGCGCGACTCCTACTGTCCGGGAGTAGCGCTCGCCCGTGATTTGCTAACACGTTATCATATTCCGTATCGAGAAGTGAGCATCGACAGCGACCCCTCCAACGCCGAAAGGCTTAAAGCCTGGACACACGGCTACAGCGTCCCCACACTCATTCTGGCCAACCCTGGCGCCGACACCCCTTACACCGATTTTCTACCTCGTCCTATGGATCGCAGTATCAAAGGGTATGATCGGGGACCGATGATTACCGAGCCAAACAACCGTGATTTAGAGAATTGGCTTCACAAAAACGGATTTTTAAATAAACCATACAGTCGATAAACGGTAAAACGGCTTTACGTATCAATACTAATACTATTTAGTTAATTGTTTGAAAGGTGCGAACATGATAAAAAATATTTCTACGATAACCTTAGGGTTCGTGGTAGCTGTCGCCTTAGCTTTAACTTTGGCGGTTCAAGCCAGCCACGCGCAAGAATCAAGCCCGGTTGTAAACTTTACGCTTGTAAATTATATTGGTCAGGAGTTATTTCTTGATCTTGATGATGTTACGTACACGGTGCCTGGTACAGATACCGCTCCCGAAGGTGGGATGCTGACGCTACAACTCAATACCGGCGAGCATAAATTTGCCGCCAATGTACCAGGTATCCTGGGTGAGGCCGGTGAGTTTACACTGGCTCCCGGACAAGCCCTTTTCAAGGCCGCGCGTCTTGATCAAACGCCTCCCTCTATTGGCCCTGATGGTACTTTGCTGGCCAAACCTAAAGATATTGTTGATGTTTTTGATTTTGACCCCAACGCGCAACCGGCTGCCGAAACGCCGCTGGTCGATACCTGGCAGCCTGCCGCTGCTGCCGACGGACAGGCCAGCCTGGTCTGGGTTAATTATATCGGCGATGAGTTGACGGTCGATCTCAACGGCCAACTCTACAAGGTGGCTCCCGGCACCGGCGATAATCCCAGCCGCTTGCAGATCGATGTCGCGCCGGGGTATTATACCTATACCGCCAGCGTTCCCGGCGGTAGCATCAACCATGAAGTTACTTTGGTAGCCGGACAGGTCATCGGCCTGAGTTTAACCGGTACGCGGGAAGAGCGTGTCTACGATGTCGGCGAAAAGTACGACTATCTGTTAGGCATCGATATGCAGGTATCGCAGGAAGATTTAACGGCGCAAACGATGTCTGTTACTGAAGAGCCGGCTGCCGCGCCAACTGATGAGACGGTATCGACGGTACCGGCAGAGGCTTCTGAGCCGGCAGTGACGGAGTCACCTGCCACAGCCGAAGGACTTTTGGTTAAGAACTATGCCGGTGAAACGTTAACCTTTACTATTAACGAGCAGACGTATACCATTCCGAATAATGATCAACTCACCATCGATTTGCCGGCAGGTAGCTACAACTTTACCGCCAGCCGTCCTTTTGTAGCAACGACTGGAACCGTGAATTTACAGCCTGATCAGGGCATTGAACTCAGTGTAGCCATCAACATCGCCGGTGATGTTATGAGTGTCTATCAAAACTAATTAAAACAACCCGATAAACCGGATGATGGTTGCGTGATTGCCCCCCAAACGCGATTTTCATCCGGTTTTGTGTTATAATCAATAAAAAATTTTCTAACACTACCACTTTTACAGAAATTCGCTATAATATAACAATCAGCTCAGAGACCACATTCTCAACTGCCTAATTTCCCCTTCCCAAAAGTGAACTTTAATAGTCAATCTGCTTGGCACTCGGTTCTCGTTGACCCTATATGAACCTGACCTTTTTTGTGTATTTGTGCGTACACGGCTGAAAAAAACATCATAACGCCTAAAATCCTAGAGGAGGAATTTTTTATGTCTTTGATGCAGCGGATCAAAAAGAACGCTAACGATTCGGATTCAAATACCCCTTCCGGTAAATCGCCCGTCC
>JAGRBY010000441.1 GCA_020433835.1 Anaerolineae bacterium
CATCGATGAGGTTAGCTTCTTTGAATCGATCCAGACCGAGCCGGAAGTTCTCTTTATCCACGACATTCAGGGCAGCGGCCTAAGCGTCACCAATCCCAACGGGTTAGTGCAAGTCGAAGGTGTCGTTGTCGGTGACTACCAGGGCAGCGACGAACTGAGCGGCTTCTTCCTGCAAGAAGAAGACAGCGATGCTGACGCCGATGCCAATACCTCGGAAGGGATTTTCGTTTACTGCGGCGGCTGTGCTGTCGATGTCAGCGAAGGCCAGATTGTTGAGGTAATTGGTATCCAAGAAGAGTTCTTTGGTATGAGCCAAATTGATGTTCCGGCGGCAACCAACGGCGGTGTTTCCATCACCAATGCCGGCAACAATCTGAGTCTGGTTACCCCGGCTTCCATCAATCTGCCGGCCCCGGCTTCAACAGCAGCCGAAGGCACCTTTGAACAGTACGAAGGCATGTTGGTTGAGTTTGTTGACGAGCTAACCGCAACCGAATATTTCGAAATGGCCCGCTACGGTCAAATCGTGCTGTCGGAAGGCGGCAAGCTCAAGCAGTACACCAATGTCAACGCGCCGGATGCAACCGGCTATGCCAACTATCTGGCAGAGATTGCCAAACGCCGTATCATCTTAGATGACCTCAATAACGTCCAAAACACCACCGATCCTGTCTACCACCCGCAGCCGGGCGGCTTCTCGACCACCAACTTTATCCGGGGCGGCTACACGGTTAGCAGCCTAACCGGGGTTATGCACTGGTCCTTTGCTGGTCAGAGTGGTACTGACGCCTGGCGTATTCGTCCCCAAATCACCAACCCGGTCAGCTTCAACCCGGTTAACCCCCGCCAGCCCGCACCTGAGCCTGTTGGTGGCGACATCAAAGTGGCTACGCTCAACGTGCTGAACTACTTCACCACTATCGATGTTACCAGCAGCAACAACAGCGGCGATTGTAGCCCCTCCGGTACGTTGGATTGTCGCGGGGCTGATAGCGCGTCCGAACTGCAACGTCAAACAGACAAACTGGTGGCTGCTTTGCAGGCAATCGATGCCGACATCTACGGTTTGGTGGAGGTTGAGAATAACCCAACTGTCTCACTCCAGACTATTGTCAATGCGCTTAATGCCGTGGTTGGCGCAGGGACCTACGATTTCGTCAATACCGGTTATATCGGTACAGATGCGATCAAAGTGGCCTTTATCTATCGAACAACGACGGTGGATCTGTCCGGCAGCTTCGCCGTGTTGGACAGCAGCGACTTTGTCGACTCGAATAACACCGGCAGCCCGAAAAACCGTCCGGCCCTGGCGCAAACCTTCGAGGTCATCGACACCAACAACCCCAGTTTCGGCGAGAAGTTCACAGCCGTGGTCAACCACCTCAAATCAAAAGGCTCCGGCTGTGGTACTGGCGATGATGACACCACCACCGGCCAGGGTAACTGTAACGTCACCCGTACGAAGGCCGCTCAAAAACTGGTCGACTGGCTTGCTACAGACCCAACCGGCAGTGGTGACCCCGACTTTATGATCTTGGGCGACTTGAACTCCTATGCTATGGAAGACCCGATCCAAGCCATCAAAGCCGGGGCCGATGATACGCCCGGCACCAGCGATGACTTCACCAACCTGATTCTGCAATTTACCGGCCTCGATGCCTACAGCTACGTCTTTGACGGGCAGTGGGGCTATCTCGACCACGCTCTGGCCAGCGCCTCGATGGCGGCCCAGGTAACGGGTTTAACCGAATGGCACATCAACTCCGATGAGGTTAGCCTGCTCGACTACAATGACGCCATCCAGGATGCAGGTGAAGCCTCCTTTGAAGCCAAGCCAGGGACAAACACCCTGTTTGCGCCCGATCAGTATCGCGTCTCCGACCACGACCCGGTCATTATCGGCCTGTCGCTCGATGGATTGGAACCGGTTCTGGTTAACAATAACTTGAGTAATACCAGCTCCAGCGCCAGTTATAACCCAACCCCGGTGGCTAATGCTCCGGCAGGGGTTTACACCATCTCGGCTACGTTCCAAAACATATCAGCGGCGACCATACGAAGTGTCTACTTTGAAGTCACCACTCTGTCCGGTGGAAACTTGCTCTTGAATGCGGATGGTGGCCCCGGCGGCGTTGGCAGCACACTGTCGGTTCCGCTGGATACAGCGGGTGAAGACGGTGACCTGGTCTTATCGCCGGGTGAGTCGTTTACCGTCGATTTCGAAATCGGTTTGAAAAAACGGCAGGGTTTCTCATTCTTTGTCGATACCTATGGTGTGGTAACGGATGGGGTAGCCATGAAATCTCTGTTCGCCGATAATCTGGGTAGCTTTACCTTTGAGATTGAGGACGGGCAGCTAACCCCTACCGCCGATAGCGGGCAGAATCTCTATTTCCCGCTTCTCATCAAATAACGCTTTTGTATGTGTAAGTATGTACCAGCCGGTCTGTCGATATCTTACTAAGGGCCGGCTGGTGCCTTTTTCATCACAGGACTCAAAAGTCAGGTGACAGTCACTCATTGGTTGTAAATTGGCCTTGGTTTAGCCCCAATAGGTCGATTTAGGGCGTCTAAGTGACTGTCACCGTAAGTCCTGATCAGTAAATCAAACCGTTTTTAAAGAGAACCCTTACCAAATTCCCATACTTGTTTGTTAAATTAAACTAGGAAAGAAAAGGATACTTTTGATTGTTCTTGTAACCCGTTAAACATCGAAATACCCTCTTTCACCCCTTTTTATCTAATTTAACCCATGTCCTTTTGGACAACATATTATTTCCACTTAGGAGGATTGATGAATAAACCATTTAGTAGTATGTATGAGTCGTCTCAAAAAGGTTTAGTCAATGCCCAGGCTAGCGAAAAACAGCCGTTTGTTGAGCCTAAACTATCCTTTATTGAGCCGAAGCTGGTTAAACAAGGCAAATTGGAAAACGTAACCGCCGGATTCTTTGGCACTTTTTATCCATAAGCCGTTCGGTTAAGACCTCTTTGAAGGTTTACGTGGCAGCCATATGTATGACTATGGCTGCCACCTGCTTTAAAAACCGAGACTTACGCAGTTGCCCATGGTGACAGTCAAGTATGGTTGGCACAACAGCTCTGATAGAGATTTCAAAGGTTGATTTCGTGTAAATAGGTGACTGTCACCTGGTTTTTGCGTAAGCCACTATGGTTGCACTTTTTTAGAAACCAGAGTTTTGGTATTGCATTGATACTCTTTTGCGGCAAAAAGCGCTCCTTTTAACGCTAAAAACTCTGGTTTCTGATCATAATTCTTTAAAGTGCAAAGATAGTGCTAGCCCTAAAACGTGAGAAATTTAGGATAACTATGAAAGTTTATTCATTGTGTGGTGTGACAATGGGGTTTGCCTGCCCCAACATTGATCAAAGTAATCAGCTTGATGCTCTATGGCGAACGCTATTTAACATTGAAGAAATTAGCGTTCGCTCTACCCCTGCCGCAATTCAGTTTCAATTCAAACCGGCTGGAACATTTTTAAACCGACCATCTCCGGCCCAGGTGGTATCGCAGTCGCGCCAACTGAGCGTTTGGAAAACAGAGGCCGGTTACTATCTGCAATGCGGTACGTCTATTCTCGATCTCGATGTGGCGCATGGTCGGGCAGTGGGGGTTATCAATCGGGGTTTCTGGAGCTATCCCTTAGAGGCGCAGCGTGAGTTTTTTATGCTGAGCTTTCTTATGCTTCTGCGTACCTCTGAACGCTATGGTCTGCACGCAAATGGTATTGTCAAAGATGGAGTTGGCTGTTTAATTGTGGGCGGATCGGGACACGGTAAAACGACGTTAACTTTAGGGCTGGTGACCGCCGGTTGGCATTATGTAGCCGATGATGCTGTGGCGCTGTGCGATACAATCGAGGGTGTCCAGGCGTTAACTTTACGTCGGGGCTTTTCTTGTACGCCAGAGACCGCTGCTTACTTTCCGGCCTTACACATTGCCGCGGAAGAAGCACCCGGTCTGGCCGACGGCAAAAAATTGGTCACTGTTGATACGGTCTATCCGGATCGGTTTGCTTCCGGCTGTACACCCCAAATCTTACTCTTTCCTACAATTGCCGGAACCCGGCGCAGCCGGCTGATTGCGCTAGATGAAAAGAGCGCCTTAATTGAATTGATTCATCAAAGTCCGGGTGTTCAAACCAATCGAGCGTTGGTTCGTAAACAGATTGATGTATTAACGCAGTTGGTGCATCAATCGCAAAGTTACCGGTTTCTACTGGGAACCGATGTGTTTGAGGATCCACAGGAAGTGTCGTGCTTACTGTGGCAAAAGCGGAGAAAGCAACTATGCGCCGAATTGTTATCGAACTGACCAATCGCTGTAATCTAAAATGCCAGCACTGTTTTTCAGGCCGCCATGGCGGGCGTGATGATCTGCCGATGGATATTTTATGCCATATCTTAAACGAGGCCCATCAGAACGGTTTCGACTTTCTGTCTTTTACCGGCGGCGACCCCACCGTTTATCGTCATTTTGCCAAGGCCGTGCGACTAACTGCCGAAGCAGGCTATCAATTTGGTTTCAATACCAACGGCTGGAACTTTCCCACGATTTACTCCCAACTTACCCCCTATCGCGATAAGCTGGCCGTGATTACTTTTAGCTTAGATGGTGCAACAGAGGCTACCCACGACCAATTACGTGGGCGCGGTTCGTTTCGGCGTTTAATGCAAGCCGTGAGCGTTTGCGTTGTGGAAGAACTGCCTTTTTCTTTCAACATGGTGGTTACCGCCCATAATCGTCATCAGTTAGGGCCTATGGCCCAATTGGCAACGCGCTTAGGCAGCCGGGGGCTGCGCTTTGGCCATCTGTTGCCTTCACCCTTAACCACTGATCAGGGCTTTGATCTTTCGCCATTGCAGCGCAAACAAGTAGAGGCAGAAATTTGGGATCTGGCCCGCCAGTATCCTATCTCGATGGCTATGGGGCCGGGTTACCATACCACCGATCTCTTCCCCTGCGGCCCGTTGAACTTGCAGGAAATTAATGTCGATTGCCACGGTAACATCACCAAATGCTGTCATCTATCTGGTCATGGCGATAGCGTAGGGCAGGGTGATATCTTCGGCAACCTGCATGACGAACGCTTCAGCCACATCTACCAGCGTTTGGTTCGAGAGAATGAGCAGTTTCGCCGCCGTAAAAAAGAGCATCTGTCCGCAGGCTCTTTTCAAGACACCGATTTCTCGCCTTGCTGGTACTGTTCTAATCACTATCAAAAAGTCGGCTGGTTACGGCATTACGCACAGCACCCCTGGGGTGATGCGCTATGGGATGCTGTCGATGCCGAATCGACAGCATCATCACCTTCTCAACCCATTCAACTCTACGAAATGATGCAATAATAATAGGTGACAGTCACTTGAGCTGATCAACAGTAAGTGACTGTCACCTGTGAATTATCGAAATGATGCAATAGGAGAATATTTGTGATTTCACTCGACGCTACAATAAAAACCGATCCCGAAGTTGTCTGTACAACCCTAAAAAACGGCGAAACCGTTCTGCTGCATTTAGGTACGCAAACTTACTACAGCCTCAACGAAACCGGCTCGCATATTTGGACATTGCTCGATAAGGGCCTGTCGCTGAGTGAGATTAGCCACCAGATACCGGAAAAGTTTGAAGTAAGCGAAGACCACGCCCGGCAATCGGTGCTGGCCCTGGTTAATGCCTTAGCCTCTGAAAATTTGGTTGCGGTCGCAGCCTAATAACGCCAGGCTGAGTGTCGCAAAGTTAGACAATTTTTTTGGATTGAAAATACGTCGTATCGCCATGGCATCCCGAGCGAAAGTGACACATCCCTAAGAATTGCGTTGTCAGCAACTGTTTGGGGATTTTTCACGTTCCCCGTTGAAAGGATACCTTGAATGAAGCGTTGGAAAACAAAAATCAAAAACCGACTGCACAATTTGCGTCAGATACGCAGCTTGGGCGATATGCTGCTGTTTAGTCATATTTTTTTGTTTGCCGCTATTGTGCCGCGTATGAGCCGCTTTGGCGTTCCGAAAATTGAGCGCCTTGTCACGCCATCACGTATAGCATCTCATACCAAGCCGATCCACGTTCAGAAGATAATCGACCTGACCGATGCCGTACTTCGCTTTGGTTCGCCACTGGTGCAAAGCCGTTGCTTAC
>JAGRBY010000442.1 GCA_020433835.1 Anaerolineae bacterium
GATTGTTACGACTATCAAACAGCGTGTATTTGGTCGCCAGCACAAAATAGTCCCGGTCGGCGGCGATAAACTCGCCCACGTAGCGCTCGCTGGTGCCTTCCGTATAGCGGTTGGCCGTGTCGATAAAGTTGCCGCCCGCTTCCGCAAAGCTATCGAATATTTTCTTACTCTCTTCTTTCGAGGCTCCCCAGCCCCAATCTTCGCCAAAGGTCATGGTTCCCAGGGCCATCTCGGAAACCCGCAGACCGCTCTTACCTAAAAGTTTGTATCGCATTATTCTTTCTCCAAAGGCTAATCAAGCAGTCAGCACTCTGCGGTCAGCTTTCAGCTTTTCTCAATGCAGATTTAGTTCAATAATTTTTTGCATAATAAAGCTGACTGCTGACGGCTAATAGCTAACCGCTAAGTTTGCATAAACCGTATAAATCAGTATATAACATACGCGCCAAGTTTCAAGTAGGTACTTTTTTGTGTTATACGCACCTTTTAGTACGTATACGCATCTTATTTGAGGGAAGTAAGGGAAGGAAATGCAATGGACAATCCAATCACGCCGAATGTGTTAGACCCCAACTGTGGCTCGCGGCGGGCCTTAGATCTGATTGCCGATAAGTGGACGATGCTGGTGGTGTATGTGTTAGCGGCGCACAAGACGGTACGCTACGGGGAACTGCAGCGGCATATCGGCGGTATCTCGCAGAAGATGTTAACTCAAACGCTGCGCAAAATGGAGCAAGATGGGTTGGTAAACCGGACGGTTTATCCGGTTGTGCCGCCCAAAGTTGAATATTCTTTAACCGATCTCGGCTGCACGCTCATCGAGCCGCTGACGGCCCTGTGCCAATGGTCCGAGGCGTATATTCATCACGTTGAGGCCGCGCGTTCGATGCAGCTTAACCACAATGGTCATTGAGCGGCATCATTCGTAATTTTTGTACACCTCGTAAAAAACGGTGAAACACTGAACCACTGATTTTCTTGAGGTCACTGATTACTTTCAGTGATTTCAGTTGCTTCAGTGGTTCAGTATTTCGATATTGAAAATGCTAGGCCAGCGCCTCGGCCATTGTCCGCATGCGTACTTCGATAATGCGCGATTGGGGAGATTGCGTGCAGGCTAATAGAACCGCTCCGGCTACATCCTCGGGTTCAAGCATATCAGACTCAGATACGCTCTGTTCGGTGCGACCTTTGCCCAAAGCGAACTCGGTTTTTACGCCGCCCGGACAAATAATTCCCACCTTAATACCGTGAGGACGCAGTTCTTTATCCAGGGCTTGCGCAAAGCCGACCTGGGCAAATTTCGTCGCGCAGTAGACGGCCTCGCCGGCAAAGCCGTAAACTCCGGCCATGGAGGATATCATCAAAACGGTTCCGGCTCCTTGCTCGATCATCACCGGTACCGCATGCCGGGTAAACAGAAATGTGGATCGCACATTGATGTCCACCATTTCATCATAATCTGCGGCGCTGGTGTCAACCAGGTTCTTGTAGTTGCCAACGCCAACATTGTTAATCAAAATATCCAGCGAACCAAATGTCTCTTTAGCAGCAGCGACCGCTTGCAGAGCGGTTTCCTCTTCGCGGGCGTCACCTACAATGATGGTGGCATCGCCCCCAAGCTCTCTGGCCTGCGCGGCCAGCTCTTCTAATCGACCTTGCCGGCGTGCCGTCAGCACCAAACTGGCACCTTCTGCGGCCAAGGCGATGGCGCTGGCCCAACCAATACCGGCACTCGCTCCGGTGATTACGGCTACTTTACCCGCTAACTTCTTTGTCATCGTTTTCTCCTTTGAGATTAAGACATGTTGAATGAAATAAAGTGGAGTGAACAGCCTCAAATGCGAACAGGGGAATCTCATTCGCTTTGCATCTGAGGCTACTTCGCTTCTTATACGTCTGGGTGATAGTCCTACGAACCGGCGAAGGCTTCGATCTCCTGAAGTTCCGCGTCGCTCAGGCGGAATTCGCCGGCACCGATAATGCCGGACACTTGCTCTTTATTGCGCCCGCCGACAATGGCGGCAGTAACGGCCGGATGGCGCAAGGTCCAGGCAATCGCTACCTCACCGGCCATAAGCCCGTGACGCTGGCCGATTTCCTTGAGCTTGTCAGCTAATGCCAAATTGTAGGTCAGGAGTGGCTCTTTGTAATTGGGATTATTGCGTCGCCAGTCATTATCCGGAAAATTAGCGACTCGTTCGCGGGTCATTTTGCCGGTCAGCATCCCCGAGGCCATCGGCGAGTAGGCCAGCACGCCGATGTTGTTTTCCTGGCAGAAGGGTAAAATCGAATCTTCGATGTCGCGATTAAGCAGCGAGTAAGGCGGCTGGAGCGACGCGATAGGCGCAATTTTTTGGACTCGCTGCATCTGCTCGACGCTAAAGTTGGAAACGCCGATATGCCGCACTTTGCCCTCTTCTTTGAGGCGGGCCATCTCCTCCCAGCCCTCTTCAATCTCGGCTTCAGGATTCGGCCAGTGGATTTGGTACAGATCGATAGCATCGACACCGAGCCGTCGCAGACTGGCCTCGCACTCACGCCGCACCGAGTCGGCTTTGAGGCTGCGATGAATCTCGCGCTGGTCATCCCAGGTCATCGAGCATTTTGTAAAAATGTAGGGCTTGGTTCGCATCCCGCTGATGGCCTGGCCAACTAACTCTTCAGAGTGGCCGAGGCCATAAACGGCGGCGGTGTCGATCCAGTTCATCCCCAACTCAATCGCCTGTTCGATGGCTTCAATAGCCTGGCGATCATCCTGCGGTCCCCAGCCAAAGGCCCAATTGCCCCCACCGATGGCCCAACTGCCGAAGCCAATCGGCGTAATATGCATGTCGGTGTTGCCTAATTGTCGTGTTTCCATGATCTACTTTTCCTTTTGTTATTGTGAGTGGAAGGTATATTCTTGCCCGATTATAGAAAAAAGCAAGTTAAGGCGCAGTACGATTTTGAGGGTTGTCGCCGACCCAACAACGGCTAATGTCGAATACAAATCTTCCCAAAATGGGCACTGCTGGCTAAATAATCCAGAGCCGGTCGCAGTTCTTCAAAGGCAAAAACGTGATCGACCACCGGCCGCAGGGTGTGGAGCGCAATAGCCCGCACCATCGCCTCAAATCCGTCGCGGTTGCCAACCGAAATGCCTTGCAAGCGCACCTGCCGGGTAACAATGGGGCCAAGGCTAGCGTTCATATTCAAGCCGGACAGCACGCCGATTAAACTGAGTGTGCCTCCGGCGCGAATGGCCCGCAGCGATTGGGGCAGCGTGTCCGTTCCACCGACTTCAACAATATGGTCGAGGCCATCGCCACCCGCTATCGATTTGGCGGCCTTGCCCCACTCGGGCGTCGATATGTAATTGATGCCGTCATCTGCGCCTAAATCGAGCGCCCGCTGCAACTTTTCATCGCGGCTTGAGGTTACAATGACGTGAGCACCCTGGAGTTTCGCAAACTGCAAGGCAAACAACGATACGCCACCAGTCCCTTGAATCAGCACTTTGTCGCCGGCCTTAACCCGACCTTCGGTAACCACGGCACTCCAGGCCGTCAGCGCCGCGCAAGGGAGCGTCGCAGCTTGTTCATCGCTTAAATGGGGTGGCACGATAACCACCCTCTGCTCACTGAGGGCCATATACTCGGCCATAACGCCGTCCAACGGGCCGCCCAGCGTTGAGAGGAGCCGCTCCGTTGTAGGCTCACCGCTAATCCAACTTTGGATCATAATCGGACAGACCCGGTCACCCACCTGAACGCGGCTGACGCCCTCACCAACAGCCACCACCTCGCCGACGCCATCTGAAATGGGGATGAGCGGCAGTTCGCCCGTTAATCGACCGTAACCGCGCCGAGGCACAACCAAATCGCGATAATTCAACGACGCGGCTTTCATACGCAGCAGCACTTGGCCCGGCCCCGGTTCCGGTTTGGGCCGTTCAGTCAACGTCAGATTATCAATTGACCAGTTATCTTGTATTTGTATAACTTTCATCATGATTACCTCCCTCAAAAGGTCAATAGTTTACAGGAATTTCATGGCCATCAAATGATAGGAAGACCAAGAAATTATTGAGACTGAATTTTATAACATTCGCCGGTGGTATCAAAATAGGGAAGGCCCAATCCTTTTTTTATTTGACTATTTATCTCATACGCTTATAATTCATCTACTCAAACATTGAGTATCCAAACATTGAGTTTATATGATGACTCGCTCACCGCTAACCATTGAATATGCCTTGTTAGGGTTGTTATACCACCAAGCTCGGCATGGCTACGAAATTTATCAAGAATTGCTGAAAGAAGATGGCCTTGGGCTGGTCTGGCGACTTAAGCAAAGTCAACTTTATGCTCTGCTCGCCAAACTAGAACAACAGGGCCTTGTCGATTCTACCCTGGAACCGCAAGAGGGCCGCCCACCACGCAAAATGTTACAACTGACCACACAAGGTCGAGAATCTTTTTTGAATTGGCTGCGAACCCCCGTGCCGCAGGGTCGCAAAATGCGATTGGAATTTATGGCCAAGTTTTACTTTGCCCGCCAATTTGAACCATCCATCGCGGCTACCTTGATCGATAAGCAGCGTGACGTTTGCCAGGACTGGCTGGCATCGCTTCAAATCCAGGCAGACACCCTATCTACGGAAGCTCCGTTTGAATGGCTGGTTTATCAATTTCGTATCGGCCAGGTAGAAGCTATGAATAACTGGCTTGATAGCTGCGAACAAACGCTGGTAACCGCCGTATAGCATGCGTACCACTCACTCCACTTGATATCTTAGCCAAACCCGTTAGGGCGCAAAGGTTTTACCTCGTCTTAAATTATCGGCTGCTATTCAAAGTCTGAATATTCAAACCCTTACTATGGCGATGAGATAAAGAATGCACAACAGCAATTTGAAAATATTAGGGGGAATAGTTGCGCTGCTAATTTTGGGGTTGATGCAATGGATCCCTTCGACGGCACTGGGTGCACCGCCAACTCAAGCGGCCCCCTGCGCGGAAAACTATACCGTCCAGGCCGATGATTGGCTTAGTAAAATAGCAGATAAATTTTTGGGCGATGCCCAAGCCTATCCGGTTATCTTTGAAGCAACCAACCAACAGCACACCGCTGACAATGCCTTTGCCTTGATCGAAAATGCGAACCTCATTGAGGTTGGTTGGCAGTTGTGCATTCCCAGCAGTGAGCAAGCTGAATTATTGCTGACCCAGACATCGACCGCATCAGCGGCCTTGGAACCGGCTGATCTCACACTATTTGCGGCTGCATCGCTAACAGAGGCATTTACCGAAATCGGTCAGAATTTCGAGGTAGCTTATCCGGGTGTCACCGTGACCTTTAATTTTGCCGGGTCGCAGCAGCTTGCCCAACAATTAGGCCAGGGCGCTCCGGCCGATGTCTTTGCTAGCGCCAACAACACCCAAATGGATGTCGCCATCGAGGCCGGGCGGGTTATTAGCGGCACGCAACAAACCTTTGTTTACAATCGGCTGACCGTCATCTATCCGATAGACAATCCGATGAGATTGAACCAATTGGAGGATTTGGCTAACCCGGATCTCCATCTTATTTTAGCGGCGACGGAAGTTCCGGTGGGGCGCTATTCGCTCGAATTTCTCGATAAGGCGGCTGACGATGTAGCCTTCGGCACACCTTTCAAAGACCAGGTTCTTAACAACATTGTTTCATACGAACCCAATGTCAAGGTTGTACTCACCAAAATTGCGCTGGGTGAAGGCGATGCCGGTATTGTTTACAGCAGCGATGTCACTCCTGATGTCGCCGATCAAGTGGGACACATTGAAATTCCCGATGCATTAAATACGATTGCCGCTTATCCGATCGCCGCTATAAGTGACAGCCGTTATCCAACTCAGGCGGCGGCTTTTACAGCCTATATCCTTTCCCCGGAAGCCCAAGCGGTGTTAGCCCGTTATGGCTTTATCGCAAGGATGGAAAGCAAAGCCAGCACTCCATAATAGCGATTTAGAAATTCGCTGCCTAATCAGATCGGCTCAAATACGCTCATCGAGATAGTTGTTCAGCTGATAAAATTAAGGCTCAATATGGATGCCAAGGAGGTCATAGAAATGGAGGCCATGGTCATGCCCGAATGTCTTTATCGGGCATCCA
>JAGRBY010000443.1 GCA_020433835.1 Anaerolineae bacterium
GCTAAGGCGCAAAGTTCGCCAAGAAAAATTAAATTGAAAAACTTTGCGGCCTTTGCGTCTTTGCGGTTTTTATTGCGCTTTTGGTTCCGGCCCGTCCGGGTTATGAGTTACGCAGTTGACCGGTTTAGTCCCCCCTCTAACTCCCCCCAAAGGGGGGGAGAACCGGGCAAGTTCCTCCCTGTGGGAGGATTTAGGGAGGGCTGATCGCCAACTGCGTAACTTCTATACTTTTCATCACGTCATGCCCGCATGTTTTAAGCGGGCATTCAACCGGTCTTAGGGCGCTATAGACATTCAGATAAACAATTTGAATCGAACCGTCATTCCCGCATCATGCCTTTAGCGGGAATCCATCACTTAGAGCCACGTGGATGCCCGATAAAAACATTCGGGCATGACGACCTTTCAAAATCTTTTTCTGAAAAACTATAGATTCCCGCTAAACTTGTCCTTGCGTAGGCGGGAAACACGCGGGCATGACATCGGCAACCGTTCCTTCTCGAAACACATAGTGAGCCAAATTAAAAATCTGCGAAAATCTGCGTTCATCTGGGTCCAAGAATTTTCGCAGACACCGCAAATTTGTAGTTGTAACAGCGTAATGCATCATCATACAGTTTTAGAATTTCGCCACGAATTACACACATCGACACGTGTTTTCCATGGCTTTACTGCCCAGGGGTGTAATTTGTGGCTTTTTTTGTTCAGGCGGGTTATTACTGCATCTCATTCTTAACATCACCGGATTTTAGGCTATACTACAGCTATGTCGAAACAACCCTTAACTCCACCCGCCATGAAATCCTCGGCCAGCCTGGGCCAGCGATTTTTTGCCTGGGTAACACACAAAACCTCCCACAGTAGAAACGAGCGGCTGGATACGCACAAGCGCAGATTGCTCAATACCCTAAGCGGTACTGTCTTAGAGATTGGTCCCGGTACCGGAGCCAATTTCGATTACTACCCCGCCGACATCCATTGGATCGGCATTGAGCCGAACCCGGCTATGCATCCCTATCTACGAGAGCGGGCCGCGCGGTCGGGGTTAGTTACCCAACTGCAGGTTGGCAGCGCCGAGCAGTTGACGGTTCCTGACGGCAGTATCGATACGGTTATCTGCACGCTCGTGCTGTGTTCGGTCGAGAGTACGCCGATTAGCCTGCGCGAAGTGCAGCGCGTGCTGAAACCGGGCGGGCGCTTCATCTTCATCGAACACGTGGCCGCGCCGCAAGGGACGACGCTGCGCACCGTGCAAAATATAATCAATCCGGTCTGGAATTTTATTGCCGACGGCTGCCACCCCAACCGTGAAACCTGGCGCGATTTGGAGCAGGCCGGGTTCAGTCAGCTAACGTATGAGTCATTTACCGTGAACGAAGGGTTATCTTCGCTTATGCCGTTGATTGCCGGGGTAGCGATAAAGTAAGGAGTAAGGAGCAGGGAGTAATAACTTTTCCTTCCTCCCTACTCCTTACTGCCTACTCCAAAAATTAAACATAGAGAGAAACCACACTGATCATCATGTGCCATCAAAGGAAGGATTTGCAATGGAGCACCATATAGAAAACCTCACGCTGATCTTACTTTACCTTACCTCCTGGGAGGAGAAAGTTTTCGACGAGGCAACCGTAACCCGAGCGTGGAAAAATCATCGTCTTGAAACGCTGGAAGAGTTGGAAGCCGGCGGCTATGTGGCCCAGAGCCGAAATGCGATTACATTTACCGAAAAAGGGTTGGCGCAGGCCAAACTTCTTTTAGAAACCTATCTACCGGCGGAACGGGAGCGGTAGCCCATGAACGTTATTATCAATGGCGATGACTTCGGCATGCGGCCGGCCATCAACCAGGCTGTGTTCGAAGCCCATCAGGCCGGTCGATTAGCCAGCACCTCGCTGCTGGTTGATGGGGCGGCGGTTGGTGAGGCGGTTGCTCTGGCCCAACAATGCCCGCAGTTGGGCATCGGACTGCATCTCAATTTAGACCCGTATCTGGGTTACGATGTCGATGGCTATTATGGGCGCACATTGTCGAACGTGAACCCGGCCCGGCTTCACGACGCGATTAACCAGCTCGATGCCGTTGAGCGCGAGATTGACCGCCAATTTGAGCGCTTCTTTGCCCTTGGCCTGGTGATGTCCCACGTTGACAGCCACCACAACGCCCATCTGCTGCCGGAGATTTTTGCGGCGGTTGTGCGCGTCGCCGGGCGGTATAATATCCGTGCGATGCGTTTCTATCCTTCCTTTTACGAACAGGATAGGGATCTATATCATCGCCACAAGCACATCCTGGCTGAGAAAGATTTTCGGGTGGTTGATCACTTTCGAGATTTCAGCGGTCCGCAGGCTGTGGCCTACTTGAATGAAGGCGTCACCGAGTTGATGGTGCATCTTGATAAGCCGGGCTGGGGTGGCGAAACGTGGTGCGAGGCGCAGTTTGAGCGGTTGATGTCGCCTGCTGTCGAGGAGCAGTTGAGGGGACAGCAGGCGCGAATTGTATCGTATCATGTGCTCTGGGAATAATTGACCACAAAGAGCCTACAGAAGGCACGCCGGTTACAAAACCTTATAATCCCTCCACAAAATCACCAAACGTTTTTAACAGGGGTATCTGAACCGGCCCGGTGTAGATCGGGTTGGTGATGCCCAACATTAAACCCGCCTCATCGTAGACATCCAGCCGGTACCAGGCCGGTTCGGACGGATGCAGCATGTCGATGCATTCAAGGGCAGCCTGGCCACCTTCGATAACAGCCTGGGCAACGATACTGCCGTTTTTGAGAATATAGGCGTGGGCCGGCATGGGGCAGTCGAAGACATCGGCCAGCAGCCGAATTTCGCCGGCTACCTGGCCCAGGTCAGCGCCGATGTTATAGATCGTGTCGTTAAAGTGGGCTTGAAACGTAACCTTCGGCCCCATACTCACATACACCCGGTGAGCACGCATACCGGCCAAGATCGCTGCCCCGGACAGGTTATCGGCATAAACATAGTTGCGGGGCCAGCCCAGCCGTTCTGTCTGCTTCTTTTGGCCGGGAAACGGCTTCAGCGAGTGGTGATCGCTACCGCCGATGGCCGTGGCTCGATAGCCGGCCTTGAGCCATTCGGTCCACAGCGCAATGGCTTGTGAATTAGAGCCGTTGGTATCCGGCGCATCGGGCTTGTTCCAAATTTCGATACAGTGGACGTATTGCAGGTCGGTTTCGCTGTCGCGCCAGTTGAAAGGGGTACGCATGGGATGGTTCATCGAGTTGATCAGCCCCAGCGAGGCCGTTTGGCGCATGAGTTCGGTGGTGGTTTTATATTTGCCGGATAGTTTGATGGTGAACAGGCCGATACACACATTTTCCAGCCAATCGTAGCGACCTTGCAGCCCGTAAACATTGAAATGCCCATTTTGCAGGGTTACTTCCATACCCGGAATAACGAGAAAATCGAACGGGGGGTATGGCTTCTGGAAGGCATCAATGCGGTTATGATCGGTAACCGCGAGAAAGTCTAACCCATCAGCCTTGGCCCACTCCGCCAGTTGGGCCGGTGGGTGCGTACCATCCGAGTGTGTAGTGTGCACATGAAGTTCGCCCCGATACCAGCCGGGGCGGGGATTATAAACTTTAGAAAGCGACCAATCTGCTGTCACCTTGTACCTCCTCTCAAAATAAGATTTGTGGGACAAACTTAAGTTTGTCCTACGGTGATTTTCATTGCCGCTGTCGTCTCAAGTGAGACTATCAGACTCCTTTAAAATAGGTTTAGACGTCCAACTATTGAACCGCTCCCCATATTAACACAATTTTGTTTTCTGCACGAACACATTGAGTAAGCGACAGTTTGGCAGGACATAAAGGGCTGGAGTAAAATCACAAGAGTATAGACGTACGCAGTTCTAACGTGACCGTCACTTGAGTGCGCCAACGCGATTTACTTGAGCCACACAGGCGTACTTATCGACAAGGGGTGACCGTCATCCGGTTTTATATGTAACCTTTCATTATTATGAGCCACAACGATAAACAGAACCCCTTAGATTTTGCCGGTGGGTCGATGGGGCGGCCCGACTCTAAGAAAGAGCGTATTACCCGAGAGTTTCAGCAAGCTTTGCGTAAGGCCCAGCTTGAAACGCTGTCGGCACGGGTGCGTTATCAGCCGGTTGATTTGCTGCCATTTGAAGAGGTGCGGCAGCGGTTAAAGCTGGGGCGGAAATCGTATCGCGGTATTCAGAATGTGCCGCTCGACCAGATTGTGGGCAGCGTGGGCCGGTATGATGATTTCACCCGGACGTTTATGCCGCGTAAGCACAGTTCGCAGCAGCGCTGGGTGCAGGTCGATAGCCTGATCGATCAGGGGGGCTGGGCACCGGTGGAGTTGTATCAAGTGAGCGAAGTGTATTTTGTTAACGACGGCAATCATCGCGTGTCGGTAGCTCGCCAGCAAGAAGCGGAGACGATTGAGGCCCACGTGTGGGAGTTCGACAGCCGGGTGCCGCTGTGGAATGACGACAACCTGAAAGATGTTCTCATCAGAGAAGAGTATCTTAGCTTTTTGAACCGCACCAAGCTCGATAAGTTTCGGCCTGATCAGGAGATTATTTTTACCGAGCGGGGTCGCTATTGGCTGTTGGAAGAAGAAATTGCTATCCATCGCTATTATTTGGGGCTGGAACGGGGCGAGGAGCCGACATTTCAAGAGGCAGTGCTGGATTGGTACGATACGGTTTACAAGCCCACCTTTGCAAGAATCCAGGAGTCGGATATTTTAAGCTATTTTCCGGGGCGTACCGAAGCCGATTTGATGCTGTGGATTATCGACCATCAGTATTGGCTGGAGGAAAAGCTGGATGGGGATGAGGATGTGTCGATTGAGGTGGCCACCGATGATTTTACGGCCCGCACCCGCCGCAGTATGTGGCGACGCTTACAGGCCTGGTTCAATCGCAGCATCTTGCAAAAACCGATCTACTGGCCGGATGATGAAGATGAATCGTAAACGGGGCTGAAGTTCAATTGACCCTCACCCCGTCGCTGACGCGACTCCCCGCTCCCGAGAGAGAGGGGTTGGGGTGAGGGTTTATTATTTGTGGGTGCTACTACTGGGCTTTAACGGCCGTCCAGGTATCAGAGAAGATGATCGACTCATCACTGCGTTCGATCCATTGCAGGCGAGAGCGAATATCGTCATCAACCAGCATGCCGCCGCTTTTGAGTAGGTCGAAGTAGTATTCGTCCAACAGTGGTTCAGAGGCTTTGTTCGGGGTGAAATAGTAGGTCCAATTGGATAGTTGAGCGCCGATTTCGGGATCAAGAATATAGTTGATGAAAACTTCAGCCGTATACTTGTTCGGAGCATCAGCCGGAATGGTCATATTGTCTTGCCAAATAGCGCCACCTTCCTTGGGAATGGTGTAAGCCACGTTTTCATTTTCCGAACGGGCTGTGGCAACGGCACCACTCCAGGCGTGGGCCAAGACGATCTCTTCAGCCATCAGCGTATCATCGAAATTATCGGAGTCGTAGCCGGCCAGACAATCTTTCTGTGCTTTCAACAAATCTTCGGCTTTTTGCTGGGCTTCGGGTGAAGTTTCATTGTAAGAGTAGCCCAAATACAGCAAGGCTGCGCCAATCGCTTCGCGTTCGTCATCGAGCATCGAGACAAAACCACTGTGCTGGCAGACCTGATCGGGTTCAAAAATAGCGGCCCAGCTTTCGGGTGCGCCATCCGGGAACTCGTTAATGTTATAAGCGAGACCGGTCGTGCCCCACTGATAGGGAACGCTGTAGGTGTTATCCGGATCGTAGTATAGCCCCATCAAATTGGGATCAAGGTTTTCAATGTTGGGGATGTTGGATTTGTCCAA
The DNA here is from genome assembly GCA_020433835.1 of Anaerolineae bacterium. The sequence continues at coordinate 5,854 of JAGRBY010000443.1, forward strand.
TTCAGCCAAAAGACCTTCGCTAATGAGAATTTGGACGGCGTAGTCTGAGGGAAAAACGAGATCGTAACCGCTGTTGCCGGCCAACAGCTTAGCAATCAGGTCTTCGTTGCTGGAGTAAATATCCTGCGTAACAGGAACGCCACACTCTTCCTCAAACTGGGTCAGGATATCGGGGTCCATATAATCGGCCCAGTTAAAGATATTTAATTTGCTGGCAAGTTTGCTGGGGTCGCCGCAGCGGTCGGATGCAGCAGCTTCTTCAGCCGGAGCATCTTCTGCCG
>JAGRBY010000444.1 GCA_020433835.1 Anaerolineae bacterium
TCTTGGCTCCCGGCGACCAGCTCGATACGCTCAACCAGCAGCTTGTGTTTTACAACCATGCCCTGGTGGCGATGGCCGTTTTACCACGCTTACCGGCCACTGCCATCACCTTTCCCCAACGCCGTCCCACCTATAAGGACGTTTCTGTCCCCGTCCTGCCCGGCGAACTGTTAGCCCGCATCGAAGAACTTGAAGAAATCATCTGCCAGGCCGAAGTTAAATCCGTCCGCGATTTAGACTACGGTTCTTTCCGGCGAACCTACGCTTTTTTTGAAGCCAGCAGTTGGCTGGTTAAAAATCATCTCAAACCGATGCTGGGTGACTTATAGCTTTGGACCATAAACTTTACGGATAGAAATTATCTAAATTCAACAGAAATCCTCCTAAAAATTGTCAGCGGTGTACACTTTCGATGAATGTGGGTATAATTAATTCTAACTTCTTCTATCGAAACACGCTTTACCGACACCATCTACGGAGGATTTATGACGACCGCAATAGCAACCCCCAAAACCCATCTTACTTATATGACCATGTCTGCTCCCGAGCGCGATCCGAATGCAAGCATTTGGGGCTGGCACCTGGCCTTAAATCTGTATGCGTGTAATCTCGATTTGATTACCTCGGCCGAGGTTATTGAGGACTATGTTATCAGATTATGCGACCTCATTAAGATGCGGCGTTTCGGCGACCCAACCATTGTTAATTTTGGCGATGACCCCAGAGTAGCCGGCTATTCATTAGTCCAGCTTATCGAAACCAGCAATATTTGCGGACATTTTGCCAACGAGTCGCAGGCCGTTTACCTCGACATCTTCAGTTGCAAAAAGTTCGATCCGCAAATCGCCACCGACTTCTCTGCTGCCACGTTTGAAGCGACATCGTCGAAGGGGGTGTTTATCGCCCGTGAGTGACCAATGGATAGTCGAACAACTGCATCCGTTTTATCGAAAATCGCTCAGTTACCAGACCAAGCTCCTCGACGAACAGACGGAATATCAGCATATTCAGGTTTTTCAAACGGAATTTTTCGGCAATGTGATGCTGCTTGACGGCATCATTCAGCTCACGGAGCGCGATAATGCCGGCTATCACGAAATGATCAGCCACGTGCCGCTGCTGGCTCAGAAAAATCCAACGTCGGTGTTGATTGTGGGCGGTGGCGATGGCGGTACGCTTCAGCAAGTGCTGCGCTACCCTTCGGTCGAACAAGCCGTACTCTGCGAGCTGGATCAACGCGTGGTTGAGGCCGGTATCGAATATTTTCCCCAATTCGGCAACCCGTTTAGCGACAGCCGCGTTGAGTTGGTGATCAAAGACGCCTTTCTCTACCTGCAAGACAGCGTCGGCCAGTTCGATGTCATTATCGCCGACACCACCGACCCCATCGGCGCAGCGGAAAAGCTGTTCACGCCCGAATTTTACAGACTGATGGTCAACGCCCTCAAACCATACGGTGCCATCACCACCCAGTGCGAGCAGATGTTTTTCGATGTGCAATTAATCAAAGAAATGATGAGCATCGCCCAAGCGTTGGTTGAACACCCGGCCTATTACCATACGCTCGTGCCCACCTATCCCGGCGGTGGCATCGGTTTTCTGTATATGTCGAACACCCCCTGGACAGACGGCCTTAACAAACCCTATCCGGGGCCAATGCACTATCTTACCCCCGACATCCATCGCGCCGCCTTTGCCTGCCCGCAATTCTTCAAAGATGCTTTAGCGGCATAAATCCATTCAAATAGGAAGCAGGGAGCAAGGAGTAGGGCATTTACTTTGCCTTACTCCCTACTTCCCATTTCCTAATTCATAATTCATCCCTCATAATTTCCAACCGGCTGCCTAATATCATCCGGCGTAAAGCCCAATTTTTCCAGCGTCGGTTGCAACCAATCGAGCCGGGCGACGACGAACAGATGATGGGCATCGGATCCAAAATGAAATTTGGCTCCGGCGGCTTTGGCGGCTTGCAGCCCGCGCAGGTAGGCTTGCCAAAATAACGGCCCCTGATGCTCAGCCATCAGATGAATGCCCATACCGATTTCCAACGTGGTGTTGTGCCGCGCGGCGGTTTCGCCCAATTCGGCAAAATGATCCTCACGCCACGCCTGCAAAAATTGCTCGACGGTAAATCCCCAGCGGCGCGGCGCGTGCTGCACATTAATTACCCACGGATGCGCCACCCCATCAACCAACGGCTGACGGGCCGCGCCGAGCAGCATCTGATGCTGATGGGCGACAAATGCGGCGGCATCGCCGCTCGGCGGCGGCTCGACCCAGCGCTGTTTGAAATTTGATGCGGTCCGGCCAGCACAAAATCGAGCTGTTGCGCTTCCTCCTCGGTGAGTTTGATGCGGCCCGTTGTATCGAGCACGCATAGCTCGGCCCCCACCCAAACCGTCATGCCATCCGGCGCTTTGCGGCTTACTTCTGCCGGTAACTTTTGGAAAATCGTAAAATTCGTATCGAGAAAATAGTGATTGGCCAACCCCACTGTTGTTACGCCGTTTTTAGCGGCGCGTTTGAGCATGGCCGGCAATGTGGCCCGCCAATGGGCGTCGGGTGAATGGGGGCGGGTGTGGATGTGGAAATCGTGCCGGGGCCAGGTCATGGGGTAGGGCGTAGGCAGTAGGGAGTAGGGGGAAGAATGTAAAACACACTTTACTCCAATTTCTTCAATGGTCGTAAATTAAGCGAGCAAACACACTTGCGGCAAATAGGATCACTGTCCATGTCCAGTTGGCGGCGAAATTCGATGGCGGCCGGGCTATTGATCAGCTCCGGTAGGGGCGTTTCTTTGATGTTACCGCTGGCGGGATGAAAAAAACAGGGACGAACCGTGCCGTCGGCTTCGACCACGGCCGAAACCCAGGGCGCATTACAGCGCACGGTCGGGAAGTCGGATTGGCCGTAAAAAGCGGCGTAATAGTTGTAAATGCGGCGGATTTTGGCCGGCGACTCAGCGATGTAGCCGCTGGCGAAGTCATCGGCGTAATTTTCGATGAGCTGTTCGATAACGGTTTGCAGCGCGGGCAGCTCAGCCACCGCCGGTTTTACTTCCGACGTTTTATCTTCCTGCCACAGGTCGGGCCGGTTAAAGGCATCGGTCGAGACATCTGCCGGCAGAAAACTGATCTGATCCAGGCCGATTTCGTGGGCGGCGTCGATGATGTGGGGCCAATCGGCGTAGTTACTGCGCTGAATAACGCAGCGCGCCGAAAGTGTAAAGCGCGAATCGATGGCTTTTACAGCCCGCACGCCGTCGCGCAGCTTGCGGTAGGCATTGGGGATGCGCCGAATAGCATTATGCACCGTTTCCGAGCCGTCGAGCGAGACAATCACCTCGTCGGTGTGTTCAACCACCTCTGCCGCGTAGCGTTTTAACAACAGGCCGGTCGACAGTACCGTAATCTTCATGCCCTCGGCCCGCAGGATATCGCACAACTGAAAAAGCCGAGTATTCATCAACGCTTCCCCGCCCGACATCACCACCCAGCGCGTGCGCAGCGCCCGCAGCGAATCGAGCAGTTCCAGCACATCGGCTTCGGTTAGCTGGGCGTTGCTGCTGCCTTTCCAGATGTCACACATAATACACTGGCAATTACAACTGCTGTGCGGCATCAGAATAACAATCGGCAGCGCGTGGATCTTATGCGTCTTGAGCGTAAGATAGCGTTTGTACGAATCGACAGCCGGAGCTAAAAGGCCGGGTTTAACCCGAGGGTTGGTCTGTATCATGGATTTTTCCTGATGGTCTTGCATAATGTTCATTCGGTGCGTTAGCCTCTCGATTATATGTCATTTTGAGCGCAGCCGAAAATAGACAACATTACCGTGCCATTTTGGAACAAGGTGACAGTCACTTTTTGATTAAGGATGTACGTCCGTTTGGCCCAAACAGGTCGATTTGTCATTCCTAAGTGACTGTCACCTTTAGAACAGCGTAAGCCCTGTTCACATATCTATTTCATTGTTTTGCCGGGCGTAGCATTCCGCCGTAAATGCCGGGAGTCGAATCGGGTATTTCAATTGCGCCGACGGCTTGGGCATAAAATTCTCTGGGGCCAACATCGCCGACAATGCCATAGGCGTAGCCTTGGGCCGCCATCGCATGCAAACATATCAGCAGCAAAGCCTGGCCGATCCCTTGCCCTCGTTGCTTTTCGCTGACGCCGGTTGGCCCAAAAAAATTGAGGCAGGTGGCATCGTGGCAGGCAAAACCCACCAGTTGCTCGTCTTTAAGCGCAATGAAGCAGGCTATCGGTTGCCGGCTAAAAGAAACGTCGCATTCGCTGGCCCAGATGGGGTTGAAATAACGAGCCACCCAATCGACCACGCTGTGTTTTTCCGGCCCAATCGCTCGTCGTATGGTTAGGCCCTGTTCGCGCTGCTGTGCCAGGGTGGGTTCGAGCGGGGGCAGTGTATAAAGTTTAACAAGCATATCGGTCATTGTTTTGCCTTTCTGATTGGTAAATAGTAAATGGCAATTGGAGATTAATGTCAAGTTCTAAACAGATTTATTACAATTGACAAATCACTACCCCTCCCCCAACGCCAAGATCAAGCAACGATCGCCCTACTCCCCTCCTGCCGCCCCCGCAAACCCCAACTGCGCCAGCGCATTGATGGCCTCGACATCGACAGGCGTATCGACACCCGGCGACCGCAGTTGGATGTCCATCCCGGCATCAACATACAGGCGGATGCCCGTAATGTAACGCGCGTCCTCCGACGCCAAAAACGCAGCGGCGGCACCGATATCGGCGGGGGTGCCGGGATGGCCCAGCGGGATGGTTAGCTTGGCTGCCTCCGGGCCGATAGCGCCGCCCAGGCTGTTTTCGACCGTCACGTTGCCGGGGATGATGGTGTTGACCCGGATGTTCCACGGAGCCAGCGCCAGGGCCATATTGCGCGTGGCGGCTTCAATCCCGCCCTTGGTCGTATCGTAGTTAAACAACTGGCGATGCGCCCGGCTGCCGCCGCCGGAACTCATATTGATAATGCAGCCACCATCGCCTTGCCCTGTGGCGACCTGCTGCACCATCTGCCGGGCGGCCTGCTGCGAACAGAGGAACATCCCGGTCAGGTTCACCGCCAGCGATTTCTGCCAGGCCGCCTCCGTCATCAGCAAAAAATGCACGTTCGACTCAAGGTGGTGAACCAAGGCCGCGTTGTTAACGAGGATGTCGATACGCCCCCACCGCGCGACCGCTGCCGCCATCAACCGCGTAACCTGATCGGCCTGCGACACGTCGGTCACCACCGCCAGCGCCTGGCCCCCGGCCTGCTCAATCTCCGCTACCTTCTGCCGTGCCCTCTCTTCATTAATATCGGCGATAACCACCGCCGCGCCTTCCTCGGCCAACCGGGTAGCGCAACCGCCGCCAATGCCCTGCGCCCCACCCGTTACAATCGCTACTTTTCCTTCTAGTTTCATGATAAGCTCCTTATCGTAAATGTAGATGTTGTGTACTGCTTTCAGCGGTCAGCCATCAGCGGTCAGCTTTTTTCTTTAGCTGATAGCTGATAGCTCCCCCTACAGCCCAATCCGCTCGAACCGAAACGCGCTCATATCAATCGTGCTGCTGCCGCCGCTAGCCATTTCGGCCAGCGCCTCGCCGATGGCGGCGGAGTGCTTGAAGCCGTGGCCCGAACAGGGCGAGGCCACCAGCACCCGTTGGCTGCCGGGCTGCCAGTCGATGACGAAATGTTCGTCGGGCGTTACGGTGTAGAGACAAACTCCGGCGTCCACGCACCGATGGGTAATCCCTTCGACTTTGTTGGCGATGAAATAGTCGACCATCCGCTCGATTTCGTGGGGCTGCACCGTGCGGTCAACCTCATCCGGGTGGGTCGCATCCAGGTACTCTTCCGTCAGCATCTTGACCGCCGGCGTGCCGAAATCGGGCGTGGGAAAGAGGGTGTAAAAATCTTCGATGACATCGCCAATCCAGATGACAAAGGGAAACTTATCCAGCCGAAACGGCTCCAAATCCTCAGCCTCGAACCAGTAAATGACCTGCCGATAAACCCCAAAGGGCTGGTGCAGCTCTGCCGCCAGCAGATCGGTTAGCCACGGGCCGGTGGTCAGCACCAGTTTATCGGCCGAGTAGGTGCCTTTATTGGTGG